>NZ_QUDJ01000011.1:0-127088 GCF_003477565.1 Alistipes sp. AF48-12 | reverse complement strand
TGAATCCGCGCGGCCAGTTCGGGACAGATTCCCGTCGCGGGGTCTTTCGCGGCTTCGATCATGTGCGGCCGTTCCAGACCGATGCGGCGGGCCAGCTCGTTCACGCACAACGTTTCGTTTTTAAGTATCGTGACGATGCGATCCCACGTAGGGGATTGAATGATTTTTTTCATAAGGCGAATAGTTAAAAAAACGGATCGTTGCTGCGCCCGATGAAATCCGAAGCTATTCGGAAAAAGGCATAAAAAGAGGGCGCATTTGCAGCCCCTAACAGCAGGTCTTGGGAACCTTAATCTGGAAGCTGTCCTGCGCCCTTGTCTGCCCTACCCGTTAAGCAGGACATAACAAGGACTGACAACTGTTATACCCAGATTAAACAACCTCCGAAAAGGCTCCCAAGTTCACTGTCAGGTATAAAGGTTGTTTGCCTTTATAGTATGTCCTTCGGCTATGCCGAATCGTCGTAGTTCCTTAAAGTTTGCATAGTAATTGCTTTTTAGGTTCGTTCCCGGACGGCACGAGCCGCCCCCTGTACAACGAATCCGCTTTAAGAAACCGTAAAACAAAGATACGAATAAAAATCAATTCACCGCGCCGGGTATGTATTTCTGGAAATTTCTTGCTAATTTTGTGAGTATGAAGAACTCGATCGACTTCCTGCCCGAACGCAAACAGCGCGACCTGTGTGAACTCGTCCGCCTGATCCGCGACGAGGTGAAAGATGTCGTGATGATTATTCTTTACGGCAGTTATGCCCGGAACACCTACGTCGAGTGCGACGAACGCCGCGACTTCGGCGTGAAAACCTATTTTATGAGCGACTACGATATTCTGGTCGTGACTAAAAAGCGGTTGGGAGTTCGGGAAGGTACTGCCCAGACCCGCATTCGGGAGCGTTTTTTGGAAAGCCGGGCCGACGAGTTTCAGACCTGGCCGCAGTTTATCAATGAAAGTATTTCCAAACTGAATCATGCTCTCTCCGAAGGACGTTATTTTTATGTCGATATTTTGAATCAGGGGATTACGCTCTATGATTCGGGGGAATATCAGTTAGCCACGCCGCGCGATCTGGATTATTCGGAAATCAAGAAGATGGCACAGGAATATTTTGATGATAAATTTTCTTATGGCATTGATTTTTTGAAAGGGGCTAATTTCTATTATCAAAATGATAATTTCCAGATATCGGCTTTCATGTTGCATCAAGCGGCCGAAAACTTTATCAAAACGATTCCATTGGCCTATATCCTTTACGGTTATAAAGAGCACGATCTCGATTTTCTAATTAAAAAATGTAAGCCTTTTACACTGGAATTAGCCAAAGTTTTCCCGCGCGATACTCCGGAAGAAGAACGCCTGTTCAAATTATTGCAGCGGGCCTATATCGAAGCGCGTTACAACAAAAAGAATTTCATAGTAACCAAAGCCGACATCGACGCCCTTATTTCCAAAATCGAACTCCTGCGCGACATTACCGAAAAAGTCTGCCGCGACCGCATCGCATTTTACGACAGCGCGAGCCGGAAATAAAAACGTCCCGATAAACGACAAAAGCGAGCCGGCCGATTTTTCGGCCGGCTCGCTTTCGATCAAACTTTCCGGAAGCCTCCGCTACTCGCAAAGCCCCGCCGCGCGCGCGGTTCGTACAGTTGGTTCATCGCCCGTTCGACCACCGAGCGCTGCGTAGCGATGTTCATCCGCATCCACCCGCGGCCCTCTTCGCCGAACATCGCGCCTTCGTTGACGCCGATCCCGGCCCGCTCGACCATAAACCGGTAAATCTCCTCATGCGTCATCGGCCATGCGCGGAAATCGAGCCACATCAGGTACGTCCCTTCGGGCGGCACGCACTTTACGGACGGCATTTTCCGCCGCAAAAAGTCCGTGACATACCGGATATTGCCTTCGAGATACTCCAGCAGGCGTTCGAGCCACTCGTCGCCGTGCGTATAAGCCGCCTCGAGCGCGACCGTGCCGAAGATATTTCCCTGATCGGCATGTAGTTTGTTAAACTCCTGTTGCAGGCGGCGGCGCAACGCGGCGTCCGGCGTGATCGCCACCGAGGTCGAAAGCCCGGCCAGGTTGAACGTCTTGCTCGGCGCGGTGAACGTCACCGTCCGGCGCGCGAACGCTTCGTCCAGCGCTGCGATATGAATATGCTTATGCGGTTTGTAAACAAGGTCGCCATGAATCTCGTCCGACAGGATCACCACGTCGTGCTTCACGCACAGTTCGCCGATGCGCGTAAGCTCCTCGACCGTATAGACGCGTCCCGACGGATTGTGCGGGTTCGACATCAGGAAAACCTTCGCCCCGACGAGCTTGCGGTCGAGGTCGTCGAAGTCGATCCCGAAACTGCCGTCGGCACGCTGCAACAGCGGGTTGTTGACGACCACCCGGTTGTTGAATCGCGTCTGCCGCGCGAACGGATGGTAGACCGGCGGCTGGATCACCACCCTGTCGCCCTCCTGCGTGAAAGCACGCAGCGCGAAAACGATTCCGGCGACCACGCCCGGAGCGAAGTCGATCCACTCCTTTTCCACTTTCCAACCGCTGTGACGCCCCACCCAGTCGATCACCGACCGGAAATAACCGTCCGAACGAAAGGTATATCCGTAAATCGGATGCCCGGCCCGGCGGATGATCGCTTCGGTAACGGCTTCGGGCACTGCAAAATCCATATCGGCGACCCACATCGGAATCACGTCCGCACGCCCGAACACTTCGTCCCGCGCGTCGAACTTTTCGCAGTCGGTCGCCTCGCGGGAAACGATTTTATCGAAATTGTAATTCATACGCAACTAAATAGATCACAAAGTTATCATATTTATAAAAAAATAGCTATACCTTTGAACCGTTTAATTGCCGGATGATTTCGATTTGCCCGAAATATCGGGGCGTTATACGTATTACTTTTTATTATTTCATTGCATGAAACCATTCGATCCGAAAAACAGGAAAGGCGCTTACGGGGATTCGCCCCGCCGCGACCGTTCCGGGGACTCCTTCAATCGGGAAGATTCGAGAAGTTCTTCGCACCGGGAAGACGCGCTGTCGTCGTTCTCGAAAGACAAACGCCCGCGCATCAGCCGTCCGGCCAAACCGCACGGGACGTCGTCGGACAATCCGTACGACCGCCGCGGCGACGAACAGCGCCGCTCGTTCAACCCCAATTTCACGAAAGACAACCGGCTGAAAAGCGGCTCCCGCGATCGGGACGACCGTCCCTACGGGAAACCGAAATACGGAGCCAACCGGGACGACCGCTACAACCGCGAAAATCGCGGCGACCGGTTCGACAAAGACGACCGTTACCGCAAAAACGACCGGCCCGAACGCGAAGACCGACCGCAGCGCGACGGCAACCGCTACAACAAGGATGACCGGTTCAACCGCAACGACCGACCCGACCGGTTCGACAAAGACGACCGCTACCGTAAAAACGACCGGCCCGAACGCGAAGACCGGCCGTGGCGCAAGGACGACCGGCCTTCGAGTCCGTACAAACCGCAACGGCGCGACGAATCGCAGCCGTACGGCGAGCGTCCGCGTTTCCAGAAAGACGGCGACCGCAAAGGCGGTTTCGGTAAAAAATGGGATAGAAGCGACAGCTCCCGTGGGGCGGCTCGAACCCACGACTCCCGATTCAAAAAAGACCGGAAAGAAGATTATCCGCGCTACGACGCTCCCAAACCGCAGGGCGCTATTCGCCTGAACCGTTTCATCGCCAATTCGGGCATCTGCTCGCGTCGCGAAGCGGACGACCTGATCACGGCCGGCGTTGTGGCGGTCAACGGCAAGATCGTCACCGAACTCGGAACGAAAGTAAACCCGGAGGACGAAGTGCGCTTCAACGGCGAAATCGTCAAGGGGGAAAAGAAAGTATACATCCTGATGAACAAGCCGAAAGGCTTCGTAACGTCGGTCGAAGACCCGCATTCGGACAAAACGGTGATGGATCTGATCAAAGGAGCTTGCACCGAACGGGTGTATCCGGTCGGACGTCTCGACAAAAACAGCGTCGGGGTACTGCTGTTCACCAACGACGGCGACCTGACCCGCAAACTGACGCATCCGAGCTACAACAAGCAGAAAATCTACCAGGTGACGCTCGACAAACCTCTATCGGAAGAAGACATGACCAAAATCGCCGAGGGAATTACCCTCGAAGACGGGCCCATCTTCGCCGACGAGGTCAGCTATGTCAGCGAAAACCGGAAAGAGGTCGGAATCGAAATCCATTCGGGCAAAAACAGGATCGTTCGGCGTATTTTCGAATCGCTCGGCTATTCGGTGCAAAAGCTCGATCGAGTCTATTTCGCAGGCCTGACCAAAAAACGGCTCAAACGCGGCGGCTGGCGGTTCCTGAGCCCGCGGGAAGTCAGTATGCTAAAGAGCGGCGAATACGAATAAACGGAGCCGAAGATAAAGACCGGGGCCGGGATTGCAATCCCGGCCCCGTCTTATTTACCTTGTCCGGCGACGAAGAATCCGCAACCGCAATCATCGAAGCATACGGACAGCAACGCCCCGTCCCGCCGTTTGGGAGTCCGCTGCGCCTTCCTGTCGAAACCGCTTCACGATTCCTCTCCCGGAGAAATAGGATAAGGTTTTATCGCCAGAGTGTTGCATAAAAAGATTTTTCTGCTTATCTTTGCAAACGATTTTACAAGATGGTTCTCTAGCTCAGTTGGTAGAGCACGACACTCTTAATGTTGGGGTCGTGGGTTCGAGCCCCACGGGGACCACAGGAATAATTTTCAAACGCTTGACTTATAATAAGTCGAGTGTTTGTTTTTTTTGATAGGTACAACATAGGTAAAACATTGCATTTTGTGTTCTGTTAATCTGTAAATAAGTATTCTAAAGATTAATCTTCAATGAATGGAAGATTTCGAGCATTATTTACGAATCGAAAAAACTTGGGACAAATATGACTTACAGATGCATGGTTTATCTTAAAAAATATCCCATCGAAGACGTTTTGTCGCTCCTGAATCGGGCGCGTTTGTTTTGGGTTTCGTAATTTCCGGAAATAATTATTTGCGGATTTCGGGAATTCGGGGTTACTTCGAATCACAACAAAACGAAATTTTTCAAATTATGACAGAGAATATTGGTTATAAGCTGAAACGACTTCGCGAAGACAATCAGTTTTCCGTGGAAGATTTAGCGGTTCAATCTGGGGTTCAACAATCTCAAATTGAACAGATTGAGACCGGTAAGATGCTGCCGTCGCTGGCGACGCTGATCAAACTGTCGCGGACGTTGGGCATTCGTCTGGGCACTTTTCTCGACGGAATGGAATGCCCTGAGCCTACGTTGACTCACCGGGAACAGCAGACGCCTCAGTTGTCGGTACACCTGTCCAAGGGAAACGGCTCTGATATCGAGCACCTCAAATACCGTTCGCTGGCCGAAAACAAGACCGACCGCAACATGGAACCCTTTATCATTAACGTGGAATATACCGATCCCGACGAGATGTCAGCTTTGTCGCACCACGAAGGCGAGGAGTTCATTTACGTGTTGGACGGGAGCGTCGAAGTGCGTTACGGTAGTGATAAATACGTTGTGAACCAAGGGGAAAGCATCTATTTCGATTCGATCGTTCCTCACAATATTTCAGTGCAGGCGCCCGGTGAAAAAGCCAAAATCCTGGCGGTGGTTTACACGCCTTTTTAAAAGGTTGGATTTCGTAGAAAATGGAAAAACAAGAATTGATCGACTATACCGTCGGGGGCATTCTTGAGAAATACGTAGCGGAAGATCCGGATCATGAGTTCATGATTTATCCGGACCGCGGGTTGCGGTTTACTTACAAGGAGTTCGACGAACGGGTCAATATTTTGCAAAGGGTTGCTGTCGATCGGGGTGACCAAGGGCAGCAAAGTCGGCGTATGGGCGAAAAACGTGCCCGACTGGATGACGTTCATGTTTGCGACCGCCAAGATCGGGGCCGTACTGGTGACCGTCAATACGAACTACAAGAACGCCGAACTCGAATACATCATGAAAAACGCCGATATCCATACGATGTGTATGGTGAACGGCTACCGCGACAGCGACTATGTGCAGATCCTGTACGACCTGGTTCCGGAACTGAAGACCACGCAGCGCGGAAAGCTGCGCAGCGAGAAGTTTCCGGAGTTGAGGAACGTGGTTTACATCGGACAGGAGAAATTGCGCGGCATGTACAATACTTCCGAACTGATGAAGCTCGGGACGCTGGTCGGCGACGACGAGCTCGAACGGGCCAAGTCGCGGGTGGACTGTCACGACGAGATCAATATGCAGTATACGTCCGGGACGACCGGATTCCCGAAAGGGGTGATGCTGACCAGTCACAATATCTTGAACAACGGGCTGACGATCGGCGACCGGATGCATTTTACTGCGGCCGACCGACTGCTGATTTGCGTGCCGCTGTTCCATTGTTTCGGTTGCGTGCTGGGGGTCTGTTCGGTGATTACGCACGGTTCGACGATGGTGATGGTCGAGGATTTCGATCCGCTGAAAGTGCTGGCGTCGGTGCACCGCGAACGCTGTACGGCGCTGCACGGCGTGCCGACGATGTTCATCGCCGAGCTGCACCATCCGATGTTCGATATGTTCGACCTGAGTTCGCTGCGTACCGGGATCATGGCCGGCGCGCCCTGCCCGATCGAGACGATGAAGCAGGTGATGGACAAAATGTACTGCAAGGAGATCATCAGCGTATACGGCCTGACCGAAACCTCGCCCGGTATGACGGCTTCGGCGACGACCGATTCGATGGAGATTCGCGCGACGACCGTCGGGCGGGCTTTTCCGAACGTCGAGGTGAAGGTGCTCGATCCGCAAACCAACGAGGAATGTCCTCCGGGGACTCCCGGCGAGATGTGCTGCAAGGGGTACAACATCATGAAAGGGTATTACAAGAATCCGGAAGCTACCGCTGCGATCATCGACGAGAACGGTTTCCTGCATTCGGGCGACCTCGGCGTAATGGATGAAAACGGCTATTTCCGGATCACCGGGCGGATCAAGGAGATGATCATCCGCGGCGGCGAGAACATCTATCCGCGCGAGATCGAGAATTTCCTGTACAAGATGCCGCAGATCGAGGCGATCGAAGTGGCCGGTATCCCGAGTCCGAAATACGGGGAACAGGTGGGCGCTTTTATAAAGATCAAGGAAGGCTGTACGCTTACCGAAGAGGAGGTTAAACTCTACTGCCGCGGGCAGATCGCCCGGTATAAGATTCCGAAATACATCTTTTTCGTCGAAGGTTATCCGATGACGGCGAGCGGCAAGATCCAGAAATACCGCCTGAAGGATATCGGACTCGATTTGTTGAAAGAGAAGGGGATCGATGTGGTTTAGTCCGGAGACGGAAATTCCGCGTCAAAGGATTGATTTTATAAAAGGAAGGAATTTATCGGTAGTAAAAAACGAAAGAGGCTGTCGCACTGAGCGACAGCCTCTTTCGTTTTTGTATCGTGCGGACAATTATTCGTTCCAGATCTCCCATGCTTTTTCGGCCTGCCCGACCAGCATGTCGTAACCGTTGCGGGTTGCAGCCCCCTGCGCCGCGCCGCGCTTCAGAAATTCGGTGACTGCCGGGTTGTATACCAGGTCGAACAGGAAATGCCCGGCGCCGAGGGCTTCGTACGGCAGGACGGGACAGCCTTCCGCGTTCGGGAAAGTGCCCAGCGGCGTGGCATTGACGATCAGCCGGTGAGCGCGTACGATCTCTTCGGAGAGGTCGCCGTAGGTGTACGCTCCGTTTTTTCCGTCGCGCGATACCGCGTCGAAAGCGATGCCGAGTTGTTCGAGCACGTATTTCACGGCTTTCGAAGCGCCGCCCGTGCCGAGTACGAGCGCCTTTTCGGGGCGGACGTCGCCCAGCAGATTCAGCAGCGAACGGCGGAATCCGTAAGCGTCGGTATTGTAACCGGTCAGGCCTTCGGGCGTAATCTTTACGCAGTTCACCGCGCCGATCGCCCGCGCTTCGTCGCTCAGGCCGGACAGATACGGGACGATCGCTTGTTTATACGGAATCGTGACATTGAATCCGCGCAGGCCGGGCGTTTGCAATACGGTTTCGACGCCTTCGATCGTTTCGATCGGAAAATTCCGGTAGGCGCAGTCGGCGATTCCTGCGGCGGCGAATTTATCGGTAAAATAGCGTTGTGAAAACGAGTGTCCGAGCGGATACCCGATCAGTCCGTACAGTTTCATGTCAGAAAGCGTGTTTGATGGCGAAGAATCCGCCGATCAGCAGAACGGTGAATACCAGCGCCAGCCAGTTGAAATATTTGTCGATAAAACGTTTGATCGGCTCCCCGTATTTCCATATCAACCAGCTAATTAAGAAAAAACGCAGGCCCCGGCTGACGACCGATGCGACGAGGAAGACCGGAAAGTCGATCTTGAACACTCCGGCGGTGATCGTGATCAGTTTGTAGGGGATCGGCGAGAATCCGGCGGTGAATACGACCCAGAAGTTGTACTGGTTGTACATCGCGCAGATTTTGTCGTATTCCGTATGGGTGAATCCGGGAATGATCCGGAAAAAGAAATCGGCGATGGCGGTGAATTCCCCGCCCGGGGTCTGCCACAGGTAGTGTCCGATGGCGTATCCGGCCATGGCGCCGAGTACCGAACCGATTGTGCAGATCAGCGCGTAGCGGAACGCTTTGGCGGCGCATCCGAGTCCCAGGGCGATCAGCAGGACGTCGGGAGGAATCGGAAAAAAGCTGGATTCGGCGAATGCGAGGACGAACAGTGCGGCCGCTCCCCAGCGGCTGTCGGCCCAGCCGAGCACCCAGTTGTAGGTTTTTTTCAGAATATTCATGCCGTGAACGTGGCGCACCGCGCGCGGTGCGGGTTTAACGGTGCAAGTTTACCAAAAATTTTTCAGACCGGGGCTTCGCAGCGCGTAAAAAGTGACCGGAACGATCGGGTTTACGCTTTTACGGAGCGTTTTACCGCCGGCAGTCGGCGAGGATGCCTCCTCCGACGACCAGGTCGCCGTCGTAGAAAACGACGGGCTGTCCCTTGGCCGGGGCCCAGGCCGGTTCGCGGAGTTCGACGAGCAACGACTGCCCGTCGATTCGGACGCGCGCGTAACCCTCCGGGTTCCGGCCCACGCCCCGTATTTTGACCCGTACGGTTTGCGAGTCGGTCAGCCGCTGCGGATCGGCGGCGCAGAACTCCCGGACGGTCAACCGGCGGTAAAAAAGGTCGGCGTCGCATCCTGCGGTCACCCGGTTCCGCGCGGCGTCGATCCCGGTGACGACGACCGGTTCGCCGGAGTCGGTGCGCAGTCCGCGTTTTTGTCCGATCGTGTAGAACGCGCAGCCGTCGTGGCGTCCGATCGTCTTTCCCCGTGCATCGACGATTTCGCCGGGAACGATTCCGGGAACCTGCGTTTTCAGGAACTCGGAGTAGGAGAGTCCTTGCAGGAAACAGACGCCCATGCTCTCCCGCGACCGGAGGGCGGACGGGAGCGATGCGGTCACCGCTTTTTTGATTCGTTCGCCCATCGGCGTCAGGGCTATCCGCAGGTATTCCTGCGACAAGCCCCACAGGTAATAGGACTGATCTTTGGCCGGGTCAGCGGCCGTGCGCACGAAGTATTTTCCGTTTTCGCAGCGAACACGGAAGTAGTGTCCGGTGGCGATATGGTCGTAATGTTCGCGCCGGGCGATGTCGTACAGCGTTTTCCATTTGACCCGGGGATTGCAGCGAGTGCAGGGCGCGGGCGTTTCGCCGCGCAGGTAGCTGCCGGTAAAATAGCGGACGATCTCTTCGCGGAAAACTTCGCGGACATTTTCGATCCGGAACGGAAGGTTCAGCCGTCCGGCCGCCTGCCGGATGCGCGTTTCGAGACCCTCTTCCCCGACGGTATCCAGCGTAAGCAGCGTGACGGCATGGCCCTGTTCGGCGAGGTACCGCGCCGCCGCCGTGCTGTCGATGCCGCCGCTGAAGCCCAACAATACGTTTTTTCTCATACGGAATGAAAAAAGCGTCCGGATCTTTTTCGGACGCCTTTGTTTTCGTTGTCGTGCGTTACAGTTTGTCGAATTCGTCGTCCAGCGACGCGGGGATGCTGCTGATCGCCGAGCCGTCCGGATTGAAACACTCCGGCTTGTGCTCCCGGATGTACCCGACCACTTCGTCGAGTCCTTCCGCGAATTTGCAGAAGTCCTCCTTGTAAAGGTGGATCTTGTGTTTTTCGAACGAGAATTTTCCGTCCTTTTCGGTTTTTTTCCGGCTTTCGGTGACTGTCACGTAATAATCGTCGTTCCGCGTCGCCTTCACGTCGAAGAAATAGGTGCGCCGTCCGGCCCTGACTATTTTTGAGTAGATCTCTTCCGCTCCGTCGCTTTCGCTTTCCTTTTTGTAGTCAAAATGATTCATGCCTTTCGTTTTTGTTAGCAGTTATAGGTTGTTAAAATTAAAAAGAAAAAGAGATATAAGCAAATATTCGGGGCAAAATAAGCGTATACGACTCCGCCGGCTGCAAAAACCGATTTGCGGCCGGCGGAGCGGATGGATCGTTTCTGATCGAATCAGTAGGTGATGCCGGAACCGTAACGCTCCCAGTCGCGCAGCACTTCGAGCGCTTTGGCGAAGACCGGGTCGTCCTCGCCGTTGACGACGAGGTAGTATTCGTTGACTCCCCACATTTTTTGCGCGATCAACGCTTTCAATTGGGTTTTCAGCGCTTTTTTCGAACGTTCGAACTCTGCGACGTCGAAGGCGATCCCCTTTTTCGTGGCCTTGGCCGTCAGGGCGTCGAGCACGTCGTCGGAGACGGTGAAGTCGCTGACGAACTTTTCGGGAGCCGCGTAACGCGACGACAGCGCCGGACGGTTCTCGTCCAGGTATTCGATGACGAATTCGTTGATGACGCCCTGACGCACCAGGCTGCCCCAGTATTTCGTATAGTCCGACGTATCGAGCGGTACGACGATGTCGGGCGTGATTCCGCCGCCGCCGTAGACGGTGCGGCCGCTACGCAGGGTTTTGAACCGCTGCGTGGTGTCGCCGCCGACCGAATCGGAAGCTCCCGGTTCGAACCGTTTGTTGAAATCTTCATAATAGGCGTCCAAATTGCCGTTTTCATACGGGCGCTGGATCATGCGTCCGGTCGGCGTGTGGTAGCGCGCTACGGTCAGCCGCACCGCCGAGCCGTCCTGTAACGGGAACTGCCGTTGGACGAGTCCCTTGCCGAACGTGCGCCGGCCGATCAGCAGGCCGCGGTCCCAGTCCTGAATCGCTCCGGATACGATCTCGCTGGCCGAAGCCGAAGTCTCGTTGATCAGCACGATCACCTTCCCTTTCGTGAACGGGCCGTCTTCTTTCGCGACGATTCGGTCGGGCGGCACGCGCATCCCTTCGGTCGATACGATCACCGAACCTTCGGGTAGGAAAAAGTTGCTCAGTTGTACGGCTCCGCCCATCAGCCCGCCGCCGTTGCTGCGCAGGTCGAGGATCAGGGCGTCCATCGGCCCCAGTTTCTGCACGGCGTCCGTGAACTCCTTGTAAGTATTGTTCGCGAAACGGTTGATCCGAATGTAACCGGTCTTCGGATCGACCTTGTAGGCGGCGTCCACCGTATTGATCGGAATGTTGTCGCGCACGATCGTGAAGTCGAGCGGTTCGCCGCCGCCGTGGCGGACGATCCGCGTCTCTACCCGGCTGCCTTTCGGCCCGCGCAGCAGTTTCGGCACGTCGATCTGTTTGACGCCGACCGAGCTTTTGCCGTCCACCGCGACGATCCGGTCGTTGGGGAGCAGGCCCACCTGTTCGGCGGGACCGCCCGAAATGACGTTGACCACGATGATCGTATCGCGCAGTACGTTGAATTCGATGCCGATGCCGCTGAAACTGCCGTCGAAGCTCTCCTTGACTTCGACCATCTCCTCGGGAGATACGTAAGTCGAATGCGGGTCGAGTTGCAGCAGCACTTCGCGGATCGCGCTTTCGACCAGCTCATTGTTGTGTACCGTATCGACGTAGGCGCCGTTCAGGTAACGGTAGAACTGCTGGAATTTCTGCAGGTTGCCGGCCGGATCGTCTTTCGCGTCGTTCTGTGCAGAAACAAGCGCCGGCGCCGCGAACAGCAGCGTCGCCAGCAGGATATGGATTTTCATTCTTATCATTGCAGTATCTTTAATGTCCTTGTGATAACGCGCCTCGCCGGCGCATTATTGCAGGCGCGCGGCCAGTTCCGCCAGCGGAACGGCCTGCTGTTCGCCGGTCGCCATGTTTTTGACGGTGGCGTTTCCGGCGGCCAGTTCGTCGCTGCCGATGATCACCACCAGCGGGATCGCGCGCCGGTTGGCGTATTCCATCTGCTTTTTCATCTTCGCGGCGTCGGGGTACATTTCGCACGGGATGCCTGCGGCCCGCAGTTGTTTCATCGCGCGCAAGGCGGCCGGTTGTTCGGTTTCCCCGAAATTCAGAAACAAAACCCGCGTGGTGACGCCCGCTTCTTCGGGGTAGAGACAGAGTCCGCACATCACGTCGTAGATCCGGTCGGCTCCGAACGAGATGCCTACTCCCGACATGCCCGGCATACCGAAAATTCCGGTCAGGTCGTCGTAGCGTCCGCCGCCGCAGATACTGCCGATCGCGAAATCCTTCGCCTTTACTTCGAAGATCGCGCCGGTGTAGTAGTTCAGCCCGCGCGCCAGCGACAAATCCAGTTCGATATCCAATTCCGTGCCAAGCGCTTCGACGTATCCGAAGATCGTTTCCATCTCGTCGATGCCGGCGATTCCGGTTTCGCTGCCGCCGATCACCGCGCGCAACTGTCGCAGCTTCTCGCGGTTCGTACCGCTGAGCGACAGGATCGGTTGCAGCGCGGCCACGGCCTGCTCGGAGATACCTTTCGAAAGCAGCTCTTCGTTGACCGCTTCGATTCCTATCTTTTCGAGTTTGTCGATCGCCACGGTGATGTCGGTCATCTTGTCGGCGTGACCGATGGTCTCGGCGATGCCGTACAGGATCTTGCGGTTGTTCATCTTCAGCGCGATCCGGATGCCGAGTTTTTTGAACACGGCCGCCACGATTTCGATCAGCTCGACTTCGTTGAGCAGGCTGCGGCTGCCGATGATATCGACGTCGCACTGGAAAAACTCGCGGTAGCGTCCCTTCTGCGGCCGGTCGGCGCGCCATACCGGCTGGATCTGGTAGCGCCGGAACGGGAACGAGATTTCGTTCTGGTGTTGTACGACGTAGCGGGCGAACGGTACGGTGAGGTCGTAACGCAATCCTTTTTCGCACATTTTCACCGACAGCGCGTTGCGGTTGGCGTCGGCATCCTGCAACGTTTCGGGTGCGACTCCGCTCAGGAAGTCCCCCGAATTCAGGATTTTAAAGAGCAGCTTGTCGCCCTCGTCGCCGTATTTTCCGAGCAGCGTCGAGAGGTTTTCCATCGCCGGCGTTTCGAGCGGCAGGAATCCGTAGGTGCGGAAGACGCTTTTTATCGTGTCGAAAATGTAGGTGCGTTTAATCATCTCGTCCGGGCCGAAATCGCGTGTGCCCTTCGGAATGGATGGTTTTTGTGCCATGACGGTGTGTTTTCTAAAATTTTATTTCGTTGGCGAACTGTCGATCAAAGCGTCCAGTTCGGCGATCTTTTTATCGTAAGCGTTGCGGGTGATCTGGCGCAGCAGTTCGACGTGCGGCCGGATGCGGTCGATGTCCGCCGGGGCGATCGTGTATTTCGGATCGTAGCGTGCGGCGATATAGGCGTCGTTCAATATTTTGAACAAGCGTTTGCTCTCTTCTGTGTCGGTCGGAAAAAATGCAAGGATTTCCGGCGTATGCACTTTACAGGATTTTACCAGTTTTTCGAGGTCGTGTATCCTCGGTTTTTTAAGGGTGTGGATCAGTCTGATCGTGTGGAGGAAAGATTCACATGCTTGATGGAAATTGAAAATGGAAAATTTATGATCTTTGTTGGAGTGCGCTAGGGCAGCGTATTTATAGAATGTTTCTCCGCGACCGTTCCATTCCTCAAAATATTCCTGTACCTGTCCTTTAAACTCCTGTGCATTCAGTTCGCACGGTGTTTCGAGCGTAAACTTTCCGCTGTCGTACAGCATGATTCCTTCCTCGGCGATGTCCGTCCAGAAATACCGGCCTTCTGCGAGGTATTTATTAAAAGTTTGGATATGTTCCAGTATAAAACTGACCGGGGTATCCGAACGGGTGTTTCTTGCGAAAACATCTTCTACACGATCCAACTTCCGTGCGGCCCCGTAAGGTTCCACTCCGTGCTCGACCAGCGCCAGGATATCGTAGTCGCTTTGGAAAGTCGTATGAACCCCGTAGTCGAACCGTTCGTCGAGTTCGACCCAGTTGCCGCGCGCATAGCTGCCGAACAAGATAACCATTTGGGCCGGTACGGCCCTGCGGATGTACTTTGTGAGGATTTCGAGTTCCTCCGCTTTGCGCTGCGGCAGGTGTCCGAGTGAGGTTTTCATACGCTGTCGGTGTTTAGTCGGCGACCAGTTTGCGGTATTTCACCCGGTGCGGGGTGTCGTCGCCGAGGCGTTTGCGCTTGTTCTCTTCGTATTCGCTGTAACCGCCTTCGAAAAACACGACCTGCGAGTCGCCTTCGAACGCGAGGATGTGCGTGGCGATGCGGTCGAGGAACCAGCGGTCGTGCGAGATCACTACGGCGCATCCTGCAAAGTTATTCAATCCTTCTTCGAGGGCGCGCAGCGTGTTGACGTCGATGTCGTTGGTCGGCTCGTCGAGCAGCAGCACGTTGCCCTCCTCCTTCAGCGCGAGGGCCAGGTGCAGCCGGTTGCGTTCGCCGCCCGACAGCACGCCGCACTTTTTCTCCTGGTCAGCGCCGCTGAAGTTGAAGCGCGATACGTAGGCGCGGGCGTTGACGCTGCGGCCGCCGAGCTGGATCAGCTCGCTGTCCTGCGAGATGACCTGGTAAACCGTCTTTTCCGGGTCGATCGACGCGTGTTGCTGGTCGACGTAGGCCAGCTTGACCGTCTCGCCGACGCGGAACGAGCCGTGCAGCGGCTTTTCGATCCCCATAATCAGCCGGAACAGCGTGGTCTTGCCGACCCCGTTCGGGCCGATCACGCCGACGATTCCGGCGGGCGGCAACGAGAAGCTCAGGTGTTCGTACAGCAGCCGGTCGCCGTAGCCCATCGACACGTCCTGCGCCTCGATCACCACATCGCCGAGGCGCGGGCCGTTCGGGATGTAGATTTCGAGTTTTTCCTCCTTTTGTTTCGTATCTTCGTTCAGCATCTTGTCGTAGGCCGACAGACGGGCTTTGCTCTTCGCGTGGCGGGCGGACGGGGCCATGCGAACCCATTCCAGCTCGCGCTCCAGCGTTTTGCGCCGTTTGCTCTCCTGCTTCTCTTCCTGCGCGAGACGGTTCGATTTCTGTTCGAGCCAACTGCTGTAATTGCCTTTCCAGGGAATGCCTTCGCCGCGGTCGAGTTCGAGGATCCAGCCGGCCACGTTGTCGAGGAAATAGCGGTCGTGCGTAACGGCGATGACCGTTCCCTTGTACTGTTGCAGGTGCTGTTCGAGCCAGTCGATGCTCTCGGCGTCGAGGTGGTTCGTCGGCTCGTCGAGCAGCAGTACGTCCGGTTGCTGCAACAGCAGCCGGCACAGCGCCACGCGGCGGCGTTCGCCGCCCGACAGGTGTTTGACGGATTGGTCGGCGTCCGGACACCGCAGCGCGTCCATCGCGCGTTCGAGCGTGGCGTCCAGTTCCCAGCCGTTCTTGTGGTCGATCAGTTCGGTCAGCTCGCCCTGCCGTTCGATCAGCTTCGCCATCTGGTCGTCGTCCATCGGCTCCATGAACTTCGCATTGACCTCTTCGTACTCTTTCAGCAGCGCGACCACGTCGGCGCACCCTTCCTCGACCACTTCGCGGACGGTTTTCGTATCGTCCAACTGCGGTTCCTGTTCGAGGTAGCCGACCGTATAGCCCGGAGAGAAGACCACTTCGCCCTGGAAATTCTTGTCCAGCCCGGCGATGATCTTCATCAGCGTCGATTTCCCGGAGCCGTTCAGCCCGATGATCCCGATTTTAGCCCCGTAGAAAAACGACAGGTAGATGCCGTTCAGCACTTTTTTCTGGTTCGTGAAAGTCTTGCTGACTCCGACCATCGAGAATATGATTTTTTCGTCTGCCATGTCTGTGTGTTAGTGCGGTTAATTTGCGCAAATATAATAAAAAAGCCCCCGTTTCCGAGGCTTTTCGAGAATATGCCGTAAAACGGGGAACCTATGCGAACAGTTTCGCCGGATCGAGGTTCGCCGACTCGATGTCTTTGAAGTATTTGTAAGTACCTACTTTCAGTTCGTCGGTTGCGTCCTCGTCGCAGACGATGATTCCTTTGGGATGTACTTGCAACGCGCTGATCGTCCACTGGTGGCTGTAACCGCCTTCGATGCCGGCGGCCAGCGCGCGCGCTTTGTTGTGTCCCATCGTTAGGATCATCACCTCGCGGGCGTCCATCACGGTGCCCACGCCCACGGTCAACGCCGTTTTGGGAACCAGGTTGACGTCGCCGCCGAAAAAGCGCGAGTTCGCGATGATCGTATCCTTGGTCAGCGATTTGACGCGCGTCCGCGAGTTCAGCGACGAAAAAGGTTCGTTGAACGCGATGTGTCCGTCGGGGCCGATGCCGCCCATGAACAAATCGATGCCGCCTGCGGCCCGGATACGGGCTTCGTAGTCGGCGCACTCCTTGCATAGGTCGGGCGCATTGCCGTTCAGGATGTTGACGTTTTCGGGTTTGATGTCGATGTGGCTGAAGAAGTTGTTCCACATGAACGAATGGTAGCTTTCCGGATGGTCTTTCGGAATGCCTACGTACTCGTCCATGTTGAACGTTACGACGTTGGCGAACGAAACTTTGCCCGCTTTGCAGTATTCGATCAACTTTTTATAGGTGCCCAACGGGGTGGAACCCGTCGGAAGACCCAGTACGAAAGGCCGTTTCTCCTTTTTGTTGTGTTCGTTGATGCGTTTGGCAATGTAGGCGGCTCCCCAGGCCGATACCTGTCCGCCGTTGGGTTCGATGATGACTCTCATAATTAAAAATATTTTATTTGTTCTCGGTTGTGAACGTTCTGGACCACTATGGGCAGCTGTAACCGGCCATAAACGGGGTCTCAACCCGGACATTCTGTAAATAACGTTATTGGACGTCGCCCTTTCCCGCCTTGAAAGTCACTTGGTTGGCAGTGTCTTCCACGATGTAGATGTCTTCGTATCCGGGAGCGATCGCGATGCTTTTTTGATAAGACACCATCCCGTACGCGACGTCGTTGATGTAATACTTATTTTTCTCGTCTTCGGTAAACGAAGGTAATAATTCTGCTTTTTTCGTGTTGAATGAAGTTTGTAGAGCGACCAGAGCGGCCTTAATCGACGCGCTTTGCTCCTCGTATTTCTGCTTGGCCTGTGCATCGCACTGTGCGTAAGCTTCTTCCTCGGTGTCGCCCGTTGCGTTGATCGTGAATTTGGCTCCGAATTGTTTATTGATATTTGCGATACCTTCTTCGAGCAGCGTATTTAGCTGATTCAGATTGTTCGTTTCACTTCCGAGATAACCATCCTGTCCGAGACCGATACGGGTCTGGTATTCGCGGCTTACTTTAGCCTGGTTGTCTTCGTCGTCTTTGCAACCGCAGAACAGCAAGGCCGCGCAACTCATCAGGATTAGGATTTTTTTCATGGTTTCAATAAATTAAAGGATTTGTGTTTTTTATAGTTTGAAAAGGTCCAGTCTGACAAATACTTCGATCGCTTGATATTCGGCCATTCCCAGCTTGTCGTACATCCGGGCGGTATTCTGCGTACGTTCTTCGGCGCGCTGCCAAAATTCGCGCTTGTCTTCGCCGGGGAACGGCATCACGTCCTTCTGCGACAGGTGGCGGTAGATGGCGTGGCGTTTCTGCACCACCTCGTCCGGGCTGAGCGGCACGGCCATGTCGACCATGTCCAGATCCCACTCCTGCCATGCGCCCCGGTAGAGCCAGAACCGGCAATCTTTCACCCAGGGTTCGTTCTGTATCTGGTACATCGCCTCGATGACCGCTTCGATGCAGGTGCGGTGCGTTCCGTGCGGGTCGGACAGGTCGCCGGCGGCATAGATTTGGTCGGGCTTGAGTTCCTGCAATAATTTTACGACGCGCGAAATGTCGTTCTCGGTCAGCAGTCCCTTTTTGACGCCTCCCGTTTCGTAGAACGGCAGGTTCAGGAAGTGGACATTTGTCCGGTCGTTCAGCCCCATGTGCCGGCAGGCCGCCTTCGCTTCGGCGCGGCGGATCGAGCCTTTCAGCTTGCGGAGTTCCAACGGTTCGGGTTCGCCTTTGCGCTTACCGGCGATGATCGCTTTCACTTCGTCGTATTTGTCTTTGAAACCGCATTCGCGGGCGGTGTCGATCGTTTGCAGCACCACGTCGTCGTGCACGGCGATGTTGCCGGACGTTTCGTAAGCTACGTGGACGTCGTGTCCCTGGGTGATCAGCCGGCGGAACGTGCCGCCCATCGAGATCACGTCGTCGTCCGGATGCGGGCTGAAAATCAGCACGCGTTTGGGGAACGGCTGCGCGCGTTCGGGACGCGTCGAATCGTCGGCGTTCGGCTTGCCGCCGGGCCATCCGGTGATCGTGTGTTGCAGGTCGTTGAATACCTGGATGTTGATCTCGTCGTAGGCCATGCCGGAGATTTCGAGCAACTGGCCGAGACGGTTATCCACATAGTCCTGATAGGTCAGTTTCAGGATCGGTTTGTCGACCTGCTCGCACAGCCACAGCACGGCCGTGCGGATAAAACGTTTCGGCCACAGGCAGCGTCCGACCAGCCACGGCGTGCGGATACGGGTCAGTTGCGAGGCGGCGCCTTCGTCGACCACGACTTCCATGTTCTGGTGCTCCTGCAGGCAGGTGGCCGGAACCAACAGTTGGCGTTCGCCTTCGACCAGCTCCTTGACGACGTACGCTTTTTCTTCGCCCCACGCGATCAGGATGATGCGTTTGGCGTCGAGGATCGTTCGCAGTCCCATCGTGATCGCCTTGTGCGGTACGTAGTTGATGCCGTAGAAGATCGATGCGGCGGCCTTGCGGCTTTCGTTGCCGAGGGCGACCAGCCGCGTCCGCGTATTGGTGTAGGTGCCCGGTTCGTTGAACCCGATCTGCCCCTGTACGCCGGTACCGAGCACCATCAGGTCGATGCCGTCGTACTGCTCGATCAGCGCTTCGTAGTCGCGGCAGAACGTTTCGACTTTGTCCTGCGGCAGCGTCCCGTCCGGGATATGGATGTTCTCGGGTTTGATGTCGATGTGATCAAGCAGACTCTCGTGCATCGAGTAATTGCGGCTCTGCAACTCCTTCGGCGAGATCGGGAAGAATTCGTCGAGGCTGAATATGACTACGTTGTGAAAACTGAGCCCCTCTTTTTTATGCAGTTCGACCAGCGCGCGGAACAGGCCCACCGGCGATTTCCCGGTCGTCATGCCCAGTACGCACATCTCTCCGGCCGACTGTTTCTCGCGGATGCAGCCGGCGATCTCCCGAGCCACGTACATGGCTCCGCTCGCTTCGTTCTCGTAAATGTTCGTGTAGATTTTTTCGAATTTTCGGATGATGTCGGCAGGATCTGCCCCCGGCTCCAGCCCTCCCTCTTTCGGCAATTTGTAATTTCTTTCCATAGCCTCCTGATTTTATGATTCTGAACGTATTTTGTCAGCGCGTAATCGAACGCTAAAAGTAATCATTAACCGGGGATTTGCCAAATTAATCTCCGGGTAAGATAAAAAAACGATTTTTTTATGTTTTATCGCAAAAACTTCGTATCTTTGTTAATATTATAACAGAGGGGCGGTAAACGGTTGCCGTCCAGCTCAGTGGGAAACTAACTTTATAAATCATCGCACTAATCAAAACAACTATGGCTCAAAAACTTTTGATAAGGGATTTGACCCTCCGGGACGGACAGCAATCCGCTTTTGCCACCCGGATGAAGCAGGAGCAGATCGACCGCGTCCTGCCTTTCTATAAAGACGCTAATTTTTACGCCATGGAGGTGTGGGGCGGCGCCGTGCCCGACTCCGTAATGCGCTACCTGAACGAAAACCCGTGGGACCGCCTCGAAAAGATCAAGGCCGTCGTGGGCGACGTTTCGAAACTGACCGCGCTGTCCCGCGGACGCAACTTGTTCGGATACGCTCCGTATACCGATGAGATCATCGAGGGATTCAGCCGCAATGCGATCGAGTCGGGACTGGGCATCATGCGTATTTTCGACGCGTTGAACGACGTGAACAACGTGAAGTCTACGATCAAGTATATCAAGAAGTACGGCGGTATCGCCGACTGCGCCGTGTGCTACACGATCGACCCGCATTTCTCGACGATGGAACGTATCAAGGCCGCGCTGAAAGGGAAGAAACTTCCGAAAGCGGTTTTCACCGACGAGTATTTCTTGAACAAGGCGCAGCAGATGGCCGCTCTGGGCGCCGATATGATCACGATCAAGGACATGAGCGGACTGATCCCGCCCAAACGCGTTTCGGATCTGATCAAGCTGTTCAAAAAAAACCTGTTGATTCCGATCGACTTCCATACGCACTGTACGCCCGGTTACGGGCTGGCTTCCGTCGTGGCTGCGATCGAGGCCGGCGTCGACGTCGTCGATACGAATATCTGGAACTTCGCCGGCGGACCGGCGGCTCCGGCGATCGAACTGATCTACATCTTCTGCAAGAAAATGGGCGTGGAGCTCGATATCAACATGGAGGCCGTCGCCAAGATCAACAAGGAACTCTATACGATCCGCAAGGAACTCGATGCGGTGGATGCGGTGAAGATTTTCCCGAATGCGTTCAACCCGCTGACCGACAAGCTGCCTGAGAACATCGACAAGGAGTTCGACCGGGCGATTGCCGCAGCTAAAAACGGAAACGAGGCCGAACTGCTCGACGCCTGTCATGCGATCGAAAAGTATTTCAACTTCCCGAAACCGAACGAACTGGTGCAGAAGGCCGAGATTCCGGGCGGTATGTATACGAACATGGTGGCCCAGCTCAAGCAGCTCAAGTCCGAATCGATCCTCGAGAGCGCGATGCAGTTGATCCCGCGCGTGCGTCTGGACGCCGGTTTGCCGCCGTTGGTGACGCCGACCAGCCAGATCGTGGGCGCCCAGGCCGTCAATTGCGCGCTGGACGTTAAAAACGGTAAGCCGATGTATTCGAACGTGTCGAACCAGTTCGTGAACCTGGTCAAGGGCGAGTACGGCGAAACGCCGGTTCCGGTCGATCCCGAATTCCGCCTGAAGATCGCCGGGGTGCGCGAGGAAACCCCGTACGATACGTCGAAATATCAGATGCAACCGAATCCGGTGCTCGAAGACGCCGGCGGCGTCAAGTTGGCCGAGAATGAAAAAGAGGTGCTGTTGCTTGAGCTCTTCCCGCTGGTCGCCAAGAATTACCTGACGGGCGTGAAGAAAGCGCGTTATGCCGCCGCTCACGCCGCCGAAGCCGCGAAAGCCGCCCAGACGGCCGCTGCTGCGCCCGCCGCCGCGCCGGCTCCGGAAGCGAAGGCCGAAGCCAAGCCGGCTGTTGCGATTACCGGAAACGTGGTTACGTCGCCGATGCCGGGACGTATCCTCAGCGTGCTGGTGAAACCGGGCGATAAAGTGACGAAAGGACAGGATGTGGTGATCCTCGAAGCGATGAAGATGGAGAACAGCATCACGTCGGATTACGCCGGAACCGTGAAGCAGGTGCTCGTGGCCGAAGGCGATACCGTCGCCGTTGACAGCCAACTGGTCGAGATCGAATAGCGATCGCTCGGAATAATTTTAGGAATGTGCGGGTCGTATTCCCAATGAAGGGCGTACGGCCCGCTTTTTAAAATTCGGAAAATGAAAAGATTTTTGACAGGCTGTATGTTGGTCTGGGTTGTGGGCGTTTCCGCCCAGAAGGAATATCGGCGCCCGAGAGCTACGTGGACGGGCGTTCGCAGGCCGTTCTGCGGATGACGATCGATGACGAAGGGTTGGTGATGCCTTGCGGGACGGGGCCCGACAGTTGCGATACCTACGGCGCACGCGAAGCCGTAGTGGTCGAGCACGAGGGAGTCTACTACCTTCATTACGACGGCGCCGGCAAGGACGGGTGGCTGTCGTGCCTGGCTACCAGCCGCGACCTGCGCCATTGGGAGAAGCACGGATTGCAATTGACCCTCGGCGAAGCGGGACGCCCCGATTCTAAATCGGCTTCGTCGCCCTGGTTGGTGAACGACGGCGCGAAATGGCATATGTTCTACGTGGGCACCCAATTTTGTACCCCCGCTCCCGACTGCATCCCGGCCACTCCTTATGTGACCCTGACGGCCGAGGCCGATCATCCGGCCGGCCCTTGGCGCAAACGTTACGACATCATTCCTTTCACCAACGAGGCCGGCACTTATTACAGCGATACGGCCAGTCCGGGCGATGTGGTGGAGCAGGACGGCGAGTACAAGATGTTTTTCGGAGCCGCGGCTTTTGACAAGGAAGGTAAACTGGGCCGTACGGTCGGCATCGCCCGTACCCGCGACCTGGGGAGCGCGTGGACGGTCGATCCGCAGCCGATTTTCCCGCCCGCCGAGCAGTGCGAGAACACCTCGCTCTATTACGAACCCGATAACGGTACCTGGTTCCTGTTTACGAACCACATCGGGATACATCCCGACCGGGGCGAATATACGGACGCCGTTTGGGTGTATTGGACCAAAGACCTGAATCGGTGGGATCCGCAGGACAAGGCGATCGTGATCGACTGCCAGAATTCCAAAGAGGTGAAAGGCGCTATCGGGATGCCGTCGGTGATCCGGGTGGGCGACCGGCTGGCGATGCTCTACGACGGCGCGACCGGAGAAAATTACGGACACATGGGCCGCGGCATCAACCTGGCCTGGCTCGCGCTGCCGCTGGTTCCTCCTGCGAAATGATAAGATATAATAGATTCTAAAACGGCGGCCGGATCTCCGGCCGCCGTTTTGTTGTTGCTCAATCTTTGAGCAGTCTCGGCAGGATTTGTCCGATAGATTCGATTCTCGGGCCCCGTCCTTCTATCTGGCAATCTTCCAAAAAAGGATAACAGGTGAACGATTCGTCCGAAATTTCAAAATAGGGAATCAGCCGCAAGCCGCTGTCTTCGATGGTAAAATGAAGCGGAGCGTCTTGCGACGGTTTGAATTTTTCAAATAGTTTTTCAGGCGGGAATGGTAGCGTAACACGCCCGTTTTGCACCGAATCTCCGACAACGGCCATCAGCAGCGGGCCGTATTCGATAGCGTAAGCATTTTTGCCTTTGAAATCGGGTTCGCTTCCTTTGTACAGGGTGAGGCGGAAAGCCATCGGTAACGAAAATTGTATCTTGTCCTTGTCCGACCATTTCCGGTCGAGCGTTACGTATGATCCCGGTTTTCCCCAGGCTACCCGTTCGCCGTTTACCAAGATGACTGCGTTGCAGTTACACCACCATGGAATGCGAAGCCGGATTTTGCACGGCGTTTTTTTGCGTGCCGAAACTTCGATCTGGATGTCGGTGGGATACGGATATTCGAGTCGTTCGTTTAATCTCGGATTTATCAGGGTGCTCCCGGCTCCGGGCCGGCTGTACGGGAATTCGGTTTGCATGGTTAGTTTCATCGGTGTCCCGTCCTGTTCCCAGGCGAACGAAGAGGCGGCGAATAGGTCGACGTATACGCCGTCGTCCGCCTGCGTGTAGATGAACTCGGGCAACGCTCCGAAAAGCCGCGTCCCCTGCCCTTCGCAGCAGGTGTTGACGTCCGTGCCGTCTTCTTTACGATCTATCAGGCGGGCGTGGTAGCGGATTTTGCCGTCGGCAGTCTGGTTGGCAATGGCTACGTTGTAGATCGATTTTTCGATTTCGGCCACGTATTTTTCCTCTTCGGGGTAGAGCAGGTGGAACCGCTGGTTCAGGAACGCCCAGAACGAATTGCCGCACAGCTCGCCCGTTCCGCTGCGCAGCAGATAGGATTTGGGCGGGTAGGGCGACAGTTCGCTGATACTGATACTGCCTCCGATATGTTCGTAATATTCGTTGAACAGTTCCCAGCCTCCGACGGCCGCATCGAGGTACTGCCGGTCGCCGGTCGCCATGTAGAGGTCGAGGAACGATTCCAGCGACAGGATCAGGTAACAGTGCGGACGGTCGTACGGATATTTCCAGATCGCGTCGACATCCTTGTCGATCAATTGTTGCATCCAGAAATTTTCCTGGTAGTAACGCTGCACGACTTGCAGGTCTTCGGGTTTTCCTACCGGCGTAAAATAAAGGCGGGTGCTGGCGATGATTCCCTGGCGTCCCTGTCCGCCGCGGCGGACCAGTTCCGGCAGATAGGGGCAGGCGTTGAACCAGTCGTAAAAACCGCGCAGCAACGGATAGGCTTTCGGATTTCCTGCGATTCCCGCTTCGATCAGTCCCTGAGTCACCCACGAACGGCAGTAAGCTCCGTTTTCGAAATGCAGGATATCGCGTTCGGGATAAGCCATGAGGTATCCGTTCGACTGTTTGCAGGCTTCGATGCCGTCGACGATCCGGTTCATCCGGTCGCGCAGTTCGCGGTTTTCGACCCAGCGCAGTTGGTTGCCCGCGCCCATCAGAAAGCGACCCGCTTTCGAACCGGGCAGAATGTCGACCCATTCGGTATGCAGGTCGCGCAATGCCCCGTCCGCCGGCATTCCGGCCCGCTCGCGGAACTCTTTCAGCATATCGTCTACGGAAAACGACTGAAGCAGGTAATGGGCGTTGGCATAGAGCGTTCGGCGGAACAGTCCGTCGTTTACGGTGACGCCGCTGCGCGGAACCCGCGCCGTCGGTTCGACCGGCCGCCAGCTTGCCGCCGGAGTGACGTTTTCGGGACAATTCAGTACGGCGACTTCTCCCATCGGGCGTTGCGGTCTCAATAAGGGGTGTTTACCCAGAAAACCCCGGTCGGAGTCGGTGAGCAGCCGGTTTTCCGAAACGTCGGCGCCGCCCGACCATACCTCCATTTTCCAGAGTTCGAAATAGTATCCGTTGTCGCGTTCGGGTAGCCGGGTGACTCTCAGCTCGACGTACCGGCCGGAAACAGGGTGCGCCGGGCGGAAGACGTCGATCTGGTCGACTGCGGCGGCTTCGTAGTCGCTGCCGGTGTGGTCGGCGATCGTTACGGGCCTGTCGGAGCGTCGTCGGAGCCGGACGTTTCGATCCGGAATCGTACCGGAAATCCCGGGCGCGCATAGTAGTCCCAACTGTCGAATACGAGGGGTACAGTTTGACCGAATCGATCGGATACGGCCGTCCCAGGTCGATCCGTATCCAGCAACTTTCGTCGGCGGAGGATTTGCGTGCGGATTCGTAAATCGCGTAATTGGCTTTCGCTGCGACCCGTTCGACCCCCAGCGGGCCTCCCCGCAGGTCGGCGACCTGCGCACGGGCGGAGAAAATAGGTAAGCTGCAGGAAAGCGATGCGGCGAAAAGCAGGAAAGTTTTTTTCATGTCGGGCGGGTTAGAACGGTGAAAATGGGATTGTGAACATAGCAAAGATAAAAAATATACCGGTATTTATTATCCGTCCGTGTTTACCGATCCGGAACGGATCTGCCGACCGACTGCCGTTTTGCGGCCGGGCGGACACCGAAATGAAAATTCGCGGCCGGCGCCGTCGCGGCGGGATTCGGAACCGACACGATTTTGAGCTTAAAAATAGCGTATTTGGTATAAAAAATTTCGTTATTCCAAAAATCCGTTGTACCTTTGACACCGATTTTGCGTTTTTGGGATTTGACGCAGGCCTTGAGTTGACCGTCGATTTGCCGGGGCGGATTAATTTTTTGGTGCGTAATATTTGTGCATTAAGAAATTATTCGTACTTTTGCCAACCCTAAAATGTGACAAACTGCCGATGTAGCTCAGTTGGCCAGAGCAGCTGATTTGTAATCAGCTGGTCGGGGGTTCGAATCCCTCCATCGGCTCCGGAAGGTGCGACGGACAGAGCGTGCGGATGCGGCGGACAATAGTGGGTGCGGCGCTATATTATTAGGGTGTAACGAGCGAGACTCGGGTTTCGAAAAGTTCTTCGAGAAAATTCTGGGCGGATACCAGAGTGGCCAAATGGGGCAGACTGTAAATCTGCTGTCTTTCGACTTCGGTGGTTCGAATCCATCTCCGCCCACAGTGAATCCGGTTCGCGCCGGAGAATCGACGAAATGATTTTGCGGAAGTAGCTCAGTCGGTAGAGCATTAGCCTTCCAAGCTAAGGGTCGCGGGTTCGAATCTCGTCTTCCGCTCGCAAAAAGTGTTGGAAACTTTAATTGAAGTAAAACAATTATTCCTAAAATAGATTACAGATATGGCAAAAGAAAAATTTGACAGATCCAAACCGCATGTGAACATCGGTACGATCGGACACGTTGACCATGGTAAAACTACCTTGACCGCTGCAATTACCACCGTACTTGCAAAAAAAGGCCTTTCCGAACTGCGCTCGTTCGACTCGATCGACAACGCTCCCGAGGAAAAGGAACGCGGTATCACCATCAACACGTCGCACGTTGAGTATCAGACGGCCAACCGTCACTACGCTCACGTAGACTGCCCGGGCCACGCCGACTATGTGAAGAACATGGTTACCGGTGCCGCTCAGATGGACGGCGCGATCCTCGTGGTTGCCGCTACCGACGGTCCGATGCCCCAGACCAACGAACACGTGCTGTTGGCCCGCCAGGTGAACGTGCCGAAAATCGTCGTATTCCTGAACAAGTGCGACATGGTGGACGATCCCGAAATGCTCGACCTCGTTGAGCTGGAAGTTCGCGACTTGCTGAGCAAATACGAATTCGACGGCGACAATACCCCGATTATCCGCGGTTCTGCGCTGGGCGGTCTGAACGGCGAAGCCAAATGGGAAGACAAGATCATGGAACTGATGGATGCCGTTGACTCGTACATTCCGATTCCTCCGCGTGAAAACGAAAAACCGTTCCTGATGCCTGTCGAGGACGTATTCTCGATCACCGGTCGCGGTACCGTGCTGACCGGTCGCGTTGAAACCGGCGTGATCCACGTGGGCGATCCGGTGGAAATCATCGGTCTGGCCGAAAAGTCGATGACTTCGACCTGTACGGGCGTGGAAATGTTCCGCAAGCTGCTGGATCAGGGCGAAGCCGGCGACAACGTCGGTCTGCTGATGCGCGGTATCGACAAGAAAGACGTAAAGCGCGGTATGGTCGTTGCCAAACCGGGTTCGATCACCCCGCACACGGTGTTCAAAGCCGAGGTTTATATCCTGAAAAAGGAAGAAGGCGGTCGTCACACGCCGTTCCACCACAAATACCGTCCGCAGTTCTACCTGCGTACGCTGGACGTAACCGGTGAAGTGGAACTTCCGGAAGGCGTAGAAATGGTTATGCCGGGTGACAACGTAACGATCACCGTTACCCTGATCTACCCCGTAGCCCTGAACGTAGGTCTGCGTTTCGCAATCCGCGAAGGCGGCCGTACCGTAGGTGCCGGTCAGATCATCGAAATCATTAAGTAATTTCGAAATACTTTCAAGGCGGCGCGTTCGGCGCGCCGCCTTACAAACGAGTGTAGTTCAAGGGTAGAATAGCGGTCTCCAAAACCGTTGATGGGAGTTCGAATCTCTCCACTCGTGCTAAAAACGTTACGACAATGAGATTTATTAATTACGTTAAAAACGCCTACGCCGAGCTTGTTCAAAAGGTGACGTGGCCGTCCTGGAATCAGCTTTCCAATTCAGCGGTAATTGTTATGACAGCTTCCCTGTTATTCGCTGTAGTGATTCTTGCGATGGACCTGGCATTCGAGAACATCATGAAGGCCATATATAGTATTCTTTATTAATTCTGTAAAGAAAAGATAAAGATGAGCGAAAAAGAGCAAAAACAGTGGTACGTGATCCGTGCCATCGGAGGTAAGGAAAAAAAGGTGAAGGAATACATCGAGACGGAAGTCCAGAATTCTCACCTCGAAGACTATATCTCCCAGGTTCTGATTCCGACTGAGAAAGTTTACCAGATCAAAAACGGTAAAAAGATCAGCCGGGAAAAGGTCTCTTATCCGGGCTATGTATTGGTCGAGGCCGCTCTCGTGGGCGAAATCCCGTTTATGCTTCGCAACACTCCCAACGTCTTAGGCTTCCTCGGAGACACGAAGGCTTCTTCCATGGTGGCAACCCCTCTCCGCCCTCAGGAAGTGAGCCGGATTTTAGGACGTGTCGACGAACTGAGCGTCAGCGAGGAGGAAAACGAAGTTCCTTTCTTCGAAGGAGAAACCGTCAAGGTTACCGATGGCCCATTCTCAAGCTTTTCGGGTACGATCGAGGCGGTGGACAACGAGCGGAAGAAACTCACGGTTTCCGTGAAGATATTCGGGCGCAAGACTCCTATGGAGTTGAGCTTTATGCAAGTAGAAAAAGAATAATTAACCAAGGAAAATTATGGCAAAAGAGGTTGCTGCGTTAATTAAACTGCAGATCAAAGGTGGTGCCGCCAATCCTTCGCCTCCGGTAGGGCCCGCTCTGGGTTCGAAAGGAGTGAACATCATGGACTTCTGTAAACAGTTCAATGCGAGGACCCAGGACAAGGCAGGCAAGGTACTTCCTGTCATTATCACCGTTTATGGCGATAAGTCGTTCGACTTTATCATTAAGCAGCCGCCGGTAGCCGTACAGCTCAAGGAAGCCGCAAAGCTTCAGTCGGGTTCCGCCGAGCCGAACCGTAAAAAGGTAGGCAAGGTGACCTGGGATCAGATCAAGGAGATCGCCCAGGATAAAATGCCGGATATGAATTGCTTTACGCTTGAGTCCGCGATGCGGATGGTGGCCGGTACAGCACGTAGCATGGGTATCGATGTCGTTGGTGAATTTCCTAATTTGTAATTGATAAAAATTACTGAAATGAGTAAGCTGACCAAAAATAGAAAATTAGTTCTTGCTAAGATTGAACCGAATAAGGCGTACAAGCTCAGCGAGGCGGCAGCTCTTCTAAAGGAGATTACCTTTACGAAATTCGATGCTTCCGTGGATTTGGACGTGCGACTTGGTGTTGATCCCCGTAAGTCCAACCAGATGGTAAGAGGTGTCGTTACGTTGCCCCACGGAACCGGGAAATCGGTTCGCGTGCTGGTGCTTTGTACTCCCGACAAGGAGACCGAAGCGACCGAGGCAGGCGCCGATTACGTAGGTTTGGACGAATACGTCGAGAAGATCAAAGGCGGTTGGACCGATGTGGACGTGATCATCACAACTCCTAATGTAATGGCGAAGGTGGGTGCGCTCGGACGTATTCTGGGTCCCCGTGGCCTGATGCCGAACCCTAAGACGGGTACCGTTACGATGGAAGTCGGAAAGGCGGTAAAAGAGGTGAAAGCCGGTAAGATCGACTTCAAAGTCGACAAATTCGGTATCGTTCACTCTTCGATCGGCAAGATCGCGTTCTCTGCGGAACAGATCGTCGACAATGCCAACGAGTTCATGAATGTAATCATGAAATTGAAACCGGCTACGGCTAAAGGTACTTACGTGAAGAGTATATTTCTCTCTACTACGATGAGCCCGGGCTTGCAGATTGATCCCAAATCCCTTGAAAACAAATAAACCGAAAGACGATGAACAGGGAAGAGAAAAAAGTTGTAATTGATAGTCTGGCCGAGAAGCTCACCGCATACGCTCACTACTACATTACCGATACTTCGGAACTGAACGCAGAGCAGACCGCTGCTTTGAGAAAGCTTTGTTTCGAAAAGGAAGTGAAGCTGGTGGTTGCGAAGAATACGTTGTTTATCAAGGCTCTCGAACAGACCGGGAAGATTAACGAGGAGGTGCTCCCTTCGCTGAAAGGCGAAACGGCGATCATGTTCGCCAACGTGGGTAAGAGTCCCGCCAAGTTGATCAAGGAGTTCCGCAAGGCGAATCCGAAACCGGTTCTGAAAGCTGCATGCGTGGAAGATTGCATCTATCTGGGCGATGCCGCCGTAGAGGAACTGGTTAACATCAAGTCGCGCGAAGAGCTTATTGGTGACATCATCGGACTGTTGCAGTCTCCCGCGAAGAACGTTATCTCCGCACTGCAGGGTTCTGCCGGACAAAAAATCGCAGGGTTGGTTAAAACCCTCGAAGCAAGGGGATAATATTTCCGGACGGTTTGCCGGAGGGCGTTATCGAAAATCCGCCTGAGTCCGCTGCCGAAGGAATGGTTCCCGAAAATTAACCAAAACGTTTAAAAGTCAAACATTTTAAAAATTTTATATTACGATGGCCGATATCAAAAAATTAGCTGAGGAGTTGGTTAACTTGACAGTTAAAGAAGTAAACGAACTTGCCAATGTTCTGAAAGAAGAATACGGAATTGAGCCCGCTGCTGCTGCTGTTGCCGTTGCCGCTGCTCCTGCTGCCGACGGTGGCGCCGCTGCTGCTGAGAAAACGTCTTTCGACGTGATCCTGAAGAGCGCAGGTCAGGCGAAACTGCAGGTAGTGAAAGTAGTGAAAGACATTACCGGTCTGGGTCTGAAAGAGGCTAAGGATCTGGTTGATGGCGCACCGAAAGCTATCAAAGAAGGCGTTTCCAAAGAAGAAGCAGAACAGGTTAAATCTCAGCTCGAAGAAGCTGGCGCTGAAGTTGAAGTTAAGTAGTAACTACTTATAGTTCAGAACATATCGGGTGTAGAGTCTATTCTGATAGACTCTATACCTTTTCTCATTTAACAGAAGCAACAGCCAGTAACCGGGCCCTACGGGCGGTTATGTTTTGCAAAAAGAGATGGCAGGGGTGGAAAACCAGTGATCCCGAACGGATTTTTCCGATCGGTCGTTTGAACTGCCGGGTCAGTTGCCGCGTTTGAAACTGAAAGCAGAAGCGCATTTCAAATCAGTTCTTATCTTCAACTTTAATTATTGGATACAATGTCTTCAAAAACAGATAATCAGCGTATTAGCTTTTCTTCCGTAAAAAACAGATTGCATTATCCCGATTTTTTGGAGGTGCAACTCAAATCATTTCAAGACTTTTTCCAATTAGATACCACGGCCGAGAACCGCAAAAACGAAGGGCTGTACAAGGTGTTCATGGAGAACTTCCCGATAACCGATACGCGTAACAACTTCGTGCTGGAATTCATCGATTATTACGTGGATCCGCCCCGTTACGGCCAGGACGAGTGTCTCGAACGCGGACTGACGTACAGCGTACCGCTGAAAGCGAAGCTGAAGCTGTACTGTACCGATCCCGAACACGAGGACTTCGATACGGTGATTCAGGACGTTTACTTCGGCACCATTCCCTATATGACTCCGCGCGGCACGTTCATTATCAACGGCGCCGAACGCGTAATCGTATCGCAGTTGCACCGTTCCCCGGGGGTGTTCTTCGGTCAGAGCACCCATACCAATGGAACCAAACTCTATTCGGCCCGTATCATCCCGTTTAAAGGTCGTGGATCGAGTTTGCGACGGACATCAACAACGTGATGTACGCCTATATCGACCGAAAGAAGAAATTGCCGGTAACCACGCTGCTCCGTGCGATCGGATTCGAGAGCGACCGGCAGATCTTAGAGATATTTAACCTTGCGGAGGATGTAAAGGTTACTAAAGCCAACCTGAAGAAGATGGTCGGACAGCGGCTGGCTGCCCGGGTGCTGAAGACATGGGTTGAAGACTTTGTGGACGAAGATACCGGAGAGGTGGTTTCGATCGAACGAAACGAGATCATCATCGACCGGGAGACTGTCCTCGAAGAGAGCCATATTGAAGACATTATCGAGTCGGGCGCCAAAAGCATCCTAATCCATAAGGAGGCCCAGAACGGCACCGATTTCTCCATCGTATACAATACCCTGCAGAAAGACCCGTGCAACTCCGAAAAAGAGGCCGTCGTCTATATCTACCGCCAGTTGCGTAACTCGGAGCCGCCCGACGAGGCGACTGCGCGCGACGTGATCGAAAAGCTGTTCTTTTCGGACAAGCGTTACGATCTGGGAGATGTGGGGCGTTTCCGTATCAACAAGAAACTGGATCTGGACATCTCTCCGGACGTAAGGATCCTGACGCGGGAGGATATCATCGCCATCATCCGTTACCTGATTCTGCTGATCAACTCGCAGACCGACGTGGACGATATCGACCACTTGTCGAACCGCCGCGTACGCACGGTGGGCGAGCAGTTGGCCAACCAGTTCAGCGTAGGTTTCGTCCGCATGGCGCGTACGATCCGCGAACGGATGAACGTGCGCGACAACGAAGTGTTTACGCCGGTAGACCTGATCAATGCCAAAACGCTGTCGTCGGTCATCAATTCGTTCTTCGGAACGAACCAACTGTCGCAGTTCATGGATCAGACCAATCCGCTGGCCGAAATGACCCATAAGCGCCGCCTGTCGGCTCTGGGGCCCGGCGGTCTGTCGCGTGAGCGCGCCGGATTCGAAGTGCGCGACGTGCACTATACCCATTACGGCCGTCTGTGTCCGATCGAAACGCCGGAAGGCCCGAACATCGGATTGATTTCGTCGCTGTGCGTTTACGCGAAAATCAGCGACATGGGCTTTATCGAAACGCCGTACCGCAAAGTGGCGGACGGACGGGTCGATCTGACGGATAAAGGGATTCATTATTTCAGCGCCGAAGAGGAGGAAGGACTGACCATTGCGCAGGCCAACGCTCCGCTGAACGATGCGGGCGAGTTCCTCGTGCCGGACAAGATCAAAGCGCGCGACAACGGCGATTTTCCGGTGGTGACGGCTACGGAAGTGGATCTGATGGACGTTGCGCCGAACCAGATTTCGTCGATCGCCGCCAGCCTGATCCCGTTCCTCGAACACGACGATGCCAACCGTGCGCTGATGGGATCGAACATGATGCGTCAGGCCGTGCCGTTGGTGATGCCGGAGGTCCGATCGTCGGAACGGGTCTGGAAAAAGACATGATCGCCGACAGCCGGATCCAGATCGTCGCCGAAGGCGAAGGAGAAGTCGTCTTCTCGGACGCGACGCAGATTCAGGTCAAATACGAACGTACCGAAGACCAGAAGATCGTTACGTTCGATCCGGAAGTGACGACCTATCGTCTGCCGCGCTATCGTAAGACCAATCAGAGCACGTCGATGACCCTGAAACCCCTGGTTCGCAAGGGCGATAAAGTGACCAAAGGGCAGATCATGACCGAAGGTTATTCTACGCAGGGCGGCGAGCTGGCGCTGGGGCGCAACCTGAAAGTGGCGTTCATGCCGTGGAAGGGTTACAACTTCGAGGATGCCATCGTGATCTCGGAACGCGTGATCCGCGAGGATATCTTCACTTCGGTGCATGTCGACGAATATATTATGGAAGTGCGCGATACCAAACGCGGTGTCGAGGAGCTTACTTCCGACATTCCGAACGTCAGCGAAGACGCTACGAAAGATCTCGACGAGAACGGTATCATCCGCATCGGCGCCAATGTGCAGCCGGGCGATATCCTGATCGGTAAGATCACGCCGAAAGGGGAGAGCGATCCTTCGCCGGAAGAGAAACTGCTGCGTGCGATCTTCGGCGACAAGGCCGGCGATGTGAAAGACGCTTCGCTGAAGGCGCAGCCTTCGCTGTTCGGCGTCGTGGTCGATAAGAAACTGTTCAGCCGCGCCAATAAGGACGGCAAGAAGAGCAAGGCTTCCGAAAAGGCGCAGTTGGAAAAGATGGAGACCGAGTTCTTGCAGCAGGCCGATGCGCTGAAAGAGCGTCTGATCGAAAAACTGTGGACGTTGCTCAAAGACAAATCGACGATCGGTATCCGCGATTATTTCGGGGTGGAACTGGTCCCGCAGGGGACGCGTTTCTCGCAGAAAATGCTGGCCGAACTCGACTACCTGAATATCGGCACCGATAAATGGACGGGCGACGCGCGTCTGGATACGCTGATCGAACAGACGATCAACAACTATACGATCAAGTACAAGGAACTGGATGCGGTTCTCAAGCGCGAGAAATACAACCTGACCAACGGGGACGAACTCCCGACCGGAATTATCCAGCTGGCCAAAGTGTACATTGCCAAGAAGCGCAAGTTGCGCGTGGGAGACAAGATGGCCGGCCGTCACGGAAACAAGGGGATCGTGGCGCGGATCGTTCGCGACGAGGACATGCCGTTCCTCGAAGACGGTTCGATCGTCGACATCGTGCTGAACCCGCTGGGCGTGCCTTCGCGTATGAACCTCGGACAGATTTACGAGACCGTGCTCGGATGGGCCGGCCGCGAACTCGGTCTGAAGTTCGCCACGCCGATTTTCGACGGGGCTTCGCTGGAGCAGATCAACGAATATACGGCTCAGGCCGGCGTACCGCGCAGTGGTCGCACCTATCTGCGAGACGGCGGTACCGGTGAGCAGTTCGACCAGCCGGCGACCGTCGGGGTGATCTACATGCTGAAACTCGGCCATATGGTCGACGACAAGATGCATGCCCGTTCGATCGGCCCGTACTCGCTGATTACGCAGCAGCCGCTGGGCGGTAAAGCGCAGTTCGGCGGTCAGCGTTTCGGAGAGATGGAGGTTTGGGCGCTCGAGGCGTTCGGCGCATCGAACATTTTGCAGGAGATCCTGACGATCAAGTCGGACGACGTGATGGGACGTGCCAAGGCCTATGAAGCGATTGTCAAGGGCGACAACATGCCGCAGCCCGGCATTCCGGAATCGCTGAACGTGTTGCTGCACGAACTCAGGGGATTGGCCATCAGCGTCAAGCTGGACTAAAAGTGCGTCGGCCGGAGAGCGGTGTTGCTGACGAACGGCGGAAGATCCCGAGTTCGCCGCGGCTCGAAGGTTTACTTGTTGAAGAATAAATAAAAGTTTAAAAATATGTCATTCAAGAAAGACAATAAGGCACAGAGCGGTTTTTCGAAAATTTCCATTGGTCTCGCATCTCCGGAGGAGATTCTCGAAAATTCGAGCGGCGAGGTGCTGAAACCCGAAACCATCAACTATCGCACCTACAAGCCCGAACGGGACGGCCTTTTTTGCGAGCGGATTTTCGGCCCGGTGAAAGACTACGAATGCCACTGCGGAAAATACAAGCGGATCCGTTACAAAGGGATCGTCTGCGACCGTTGCGGCGTGGAAGTGACCGAGAAAAAGGTACGTCGGGAACGGATGGGACATATCTCGCTCGTGGTTCCGGTGGCTCATATCTGGTATTTCCGTTCGCTGCCGTCGAAGATCGGATACCTGCTGGGTATTCCGTCGAAGAAGCTCGAAGCGATCGTCTATTACGAACGTTATGTCGTCGTACAGGCCGGCGCTGCAGCCGTGAACGGAGTGTCCGATCTCGATCTGCTTGCCGAAAAGGAATACCTCGATATCCTGAACGCGCTGCCGAAAGGAAATCAGCAACTCGACGACAGCGATCCCGATAAATTCATCGCGCAGATGGGGGCCGAAGCGATCTACACGCTGTTGCAGCGGGTCGATCTGGACGAGCTTTCCTATTCGCTGCGCCACAAGGCGAGCACCGAGACTTCGCAGCAGCGTAAGGCCGAGGCGCTCAAACGCCTGCATGTGGTGGAAGCGTTCCGCGAGTCGCGCGAGATCAACAAGCCCGAGTGGATGATCCTGAAAGTGATTCCGGTGATTCCGCCCGAACTGCGTCCGCTCGTTCCGTTGGACGGAGGCCGTTTCGCTACGTCCGACCTGAACGACCTGTACCGCCGGGTGATCATCCGGAACAACCGTCTGAAACGGCTGATCGAGATCAAGGCGCCGGAAGTGATCCTGCGCAACGAAAAGCGCATGTTGCAGGAGGCCGTCGACTCGCTGTTCGACAACTCGCGCAAGAGCAACGCCGTGAAGACCGAGTCGAACCGTCCGCTCAAATCGTTGTCCGACAGTCTGAAAGGAAAGCAAGGACGTTTCCGTCAGAATCTGCTCGGTAAGCGCGTCGACTATTCGGCCCGTTCGGTCATCGTCGTAGGTCCCGAGTTGAAGATGCACGAGATGGGGATTCCGAAAGACATGGCGGCCGAGCTTTACAAGCCATTCGTGATCCGGAAACTGATCGAAAGAGGAATCGTCAAGACCGTTAAATCGGCCAAAAAAATCATAGACCGTAAGGATCCGGTGATCTGGGATATCCTGGAAAACGTGATTAAAGGACATCCGGTGCTGATGAACCGCGCCCCGACCTTGCACCGTCTGGGTATCCAGGCGTTCCAGCCGAAACTGATCGAGGGCAAGGCGTTGCAATTGCACCCGCTGGCTTGTACGGCGTTCAACGCCGACTTCGACGGCGACCAGATGGCCGTGCATTTGCCGCTGGGCAATGCGGCGATCCTCGAAGCCCAGATCCTGATGCTCGGTTCGCACAACATCCTGAACCCGGCCAACGGAGCGCCGATCACGGTGCCTTCGCAGGACATGGTGCTCGGGTTGTACTATATTACCAAAGAGCGCGCCGGATCGCAGGGCGAAGGGCTTCAGTTCTACGGCCCCGAGGAGGCGCTGATCGCCTACAATGAAAAACGCGCCGACCTGCACGCCAAAGTGAAAGTAATGGTCGATACGCTCGACGAGAACGGGCAGCCGGTTCGTAAATTGGTCGATACGACCGTCGGCCGGATCATCTTCAACCAGGTGGTTCCCAAAGAGGTGGGCTTCCTGAACGAAGTGCTGACCAAACGTTCGCTGCGCGACATCATCGGCCTGGTGATGAAGAAGGCCGGAGCCGACAAAACGGCGGCTTTCCTCGACGATATCAAGCACATGGGATACCAGATGGCCTTCCGCGGCGGACTGTCGTTCAACCTCGATGCGGTGATCATTCCCGATGAAAAGGAAGCGCTGGTCAACGAAGGTTACGAGCGCGTCGAAGAGGTGATGGAGAGCTACAACATGGGGCTTATCACCAACAACGAACGTTACAACCAGATTATCGACATCTGGACGAATATCAATATGAAGCTGACCAAGACGGTGTTGGATCACCTGACCAAGGACATGCAGGGTTTCAATCCGGTGTACATGATGCTGGATTCCGGGGCCCGCGGTTCGAAGGAGCAGATCCGCCAGCTCTCCGGGATGCGCGGTTTGATGGCCAAGCCGCAGAAATCCGGGGCCGAAGGAGGTCAGGTCATCGAAAACCCGATCCTGTCGAATTTCAAGGAAGGGCTTTCGGTGTTGGAATATTTCATCTCTACGCACGGCGCCCGTAAGGGTCTGGCCGATACCGCGTTGAAAACGGCCGACGCCGGTTATCTGACGCGCCGTCTGGTCGATGTGGCGCAAGACGTGATTATCTGCGAAGAGGACTGCGGTACGCTGCGCGGCCTGACCGCTACGGCGATCAAGCGCAACGAGGATGTCGTACAGACGCTGTACGAACGTATCCTGGGCCGTACGACCGTGCACGACGTCTACAATCCGCATACCGGCGAGTTGATCGTGGCTGCCGGAGAAGAGATTACCGAAACGATCGCCGAGGCGATCGACGCAGCGCATGTGGAATCGGTGGATATCCGTTCGGTGCTGACGTGCGAGTCGCGCAAGGGCGTATGCGCCAAGTGTTACGGACGCAACCTGGCGACCGGACGCATGGTTCAGAAAGGCGAAGTGGTCGGCGTGATCGCCGCTCAGTCGATCGGCGAGCCGGGTACCCAGCTGACGCTGCGTACGTTCCACGTCGGCGGTGTGGCCGGTGGCGTGGCGACCGACAACAGCGTCGTTTCGCGCTACGAAGGACGTCTTGAGATCGACGAATTGCGCGTGGTGAAGAGCAAGAACGACGCAGGCAAAGAGATCAATACGGTGATCAGCCGCCTGTCCGAGTTGCGGATCGTCGACGTCAATACCGATATCGTGCTTTATACGCACAACCTGCCTTACGGCGCTACGTTGTACTTGAACGACGGCGATTTGGTCAAGAAGGGCGATCTGGTTTGCGAGTGGGATCCGTACAACGCCGTGATTATTTCGGAATACGACGGTAAGGTGGCTTTCGAAAATGTGATTGAAGGTGTCACGTACCGCGACGAGTTCGATGAGCAGACCGGCTTCCGCGAGAAGGTGATTACCGAGTCGAGAGACAAGACCAAGAACCCGATCATCAAGATTCTGGACAAAAAAGGCGAGGAACAGAAACAATACAACCTACCGGTAGGCGCGCATATCGTCGTGAAGGAGAACGCCGCCGTCAAAGCCGGAGAGATTCTGATTAAGATTCCGAGAGCCGTCGGCAAGGCGGGCGATATCACCGGCGGTCTGCCGCGTGTGACCGAATTGTTCGAGGCGCGGAACCCGTCGAATCCGGCCGTGGTTTCGGAAATCGACGGTGAGGTTTCGTTCGGCAAGATCAAGCGCGGTAACCGCGAGATCATCATTACTTCGAAAGTGGGCGATGTGAAACGTTATCTCGTTCCGCTGTCGCGCCAGATCCTGGTGCAGGAGAACGATTACGTCCGCGCCGGGATGCCGCTGTCGGACGGCGCGATTACGCCGGGGGATATTCTGGCGATCCAGGGCCCGACCAAGGTGCAGGAGTACATCGTCAACGAGGTGCAGGAAGTGTACCGGATGCAGGGCGTGAAGATCAACGACAAGCATTTCGAGGTGATCGTTCGCCAGATGATGAACAAGGTGCAGATCGAAGATCCGGGAGATACCCGTTTCCTCGAAGAACAGATCGTCGACAAGTGGGAATTCATGGCTGTCAACGACGACTTGTACGACAAGGTCGTCGTAACCGACGCCGGCGATTCGGCGACGATGAAACCGGGTATGATCATCACGTTGCGCAAGTTGCGCGACGAGAATTCGCAACTGAAACGGAAAGACCTGAAGCTCGTGCAGGTGCGCGATGTGATTCCGGCGACGTCGAATCAGGTGCTGCAGGGGATTACCCGTGCGGCGTTGCAGACCAGCAGCTTCATGTCGGCGGCTTCGTTCCAGGAAACGACCAAGGTGCTGAACGAAGCGGCTATTCTGGGTAAGGTCGATCCGTTGGTGAACCTCAAGGAGAACGTGATCTGCGGTCACTTGATTCCGGCCGGTACCGGGCAGCGCGATTTCGATACGATTATCGTGGGCGCCAAGGACGAATACAACAGCATGGTTTCCGGAAAGTAACCGAGTACGGAAAACGATAAAGCGAGGCCCGGGATCATTCCCGGGCCTTCGCTTTTTGGATGCGGACGGTTATTCGCATACCCGGACGACCAGATCCTTTACGGTCAGGCCGGGGGCCGTCGACCGGAAAGAGACTCCCGTCCCGAGGCTGTCGTAGATGCGCATCGTGAAGCAGTAGGCGTCGTTGACGAAGCATTCGGCGATCGTGCCGTCGACGAAGAGCCGGATCTTCAACGGGGCGTACGGATCGATGCCGCACTTTCTTTGGAAGGTGCGGTACCGGCTGCCGATTCCGATCTCGCCGGTCTGAAAATCGACGGTCAGACTGTACCCTTCCGTCCGGTCGGCGGACTCCCTGAAACGGAGCGTCGCCTGTCCGAAGCCGCTCTGCGGAAACAGCGTCGCCGTCAGCATGTAATTCTCGGGCAGGTCGTACCGGGTATTCAATCCGACCCGTTTTTCCCGCAACGCCGTCCGGTCGAACAGCCGGACGACTTCCCGCACGGGGCGCTGATACAGTTGGCCTGCTGCATCGGCGTATAGTTCCCGGGGCATGCTCAGCGTGCCGCCCCATTCGTATTCTCCCGCATCCGAGTCGTTTTTATAATCGCCGATCCATCCGATCAGTATCCTGCGTTTCCCGTCGGACATGGTTTTGGCCACCCGGAGGTCTCCGCAGTCGTAGGGCTGTACGGGCGGGTCGATCGCCCCCGTATCGCGTACCTGCATATAGTGATAATCGGCGCAGTTGACGTTCCACAAGCCGTTCAGCTCGAACAGGTCGGGACAGTCGCCCGAAACGGAAGCCGGGTAGACGACGAGCGGCGCGTGCGGCGTCCAGTGCGTCAGATCGCGGGACGTGTACAGGCCGACGTTCGGCGCCGAGCCGTCGGCGAGCATGGCGTGCAAGGCGAGCCACCATCGGTTCTCCCGGCCGTTCCACACGACGTGCGGATCGCGGAAAGCCTGGTGATGGTAGATCTGTTTGTCGTCGATCGCTCCGTTGATCGTTTTGTTCCAGTAAATCTTTCCGTCGGCATAGAACGTATATTCCGGATGTTTCGTCCAGTGGATCAGGTCGACGCTTCGCGCCTGCATCACTTTCTGATCGCCGAGTGGATCGTTGCTGTTTTTGCCGGTGTAGAACAGGTAGAAGGTTCCGCCGTGTTCGACGACGCTTCCCGTCCAGATACTCTCCCAGTCCGGTCCCAGCGGGTCGGAACCTTTAATCAGCGCGTTCGGAAGTTCCTGCCAACGCAGCAGGTCGCGGCTGACGACGTGCGCCCAATCCGGGCCTTTCAGGTAAAAGAGATGGTAGTCTCCTTTCCAGTAGAACGGGATGACGTCTCCCGCCTTCGCGTCCTGCGGACGGAAATGCAAGGTCGGTTTCGTGTTCGCCGTTTGTTGCGGCGAACGCGGAGCGGATGCCGGTAGCGTGACGGCTGAAAAAACGGATAACAAGACGGTCAGCGCCGCTCGGCGGCAACGGTTCGGATGGATTCGTTTCATAGTCGGGAAGATCGGTTTTATTCAAAGTTATGATTTTTTACGTATTATTATAACTTTGTATCGAAATTCCCGAATGATGGATCGTAAGCAAATCGTTTTTGATTATTTGGGCCGGTATGCCTTGAGGTACGACTATTACGAGCATCCGGCGGCCCCGACGATCGAACTGGCCCGGCTGTATTGGCGCGACGACGGCTCGAAACACTGCAAAAATCTTTTTTTCCGCAATCATAAAGGCGACCGGCATTACCTCGTCGTTTTCGACTGCGACCGAAATCTGGCGATCCGCGATCTCGAACGCCGGCTGCGACAGGGAAAGCTCTCGTTCGCTTCCGAACAGCGGATGGAACGGTATCTGGGACTCCGTCCGGGTTCCGTATCGCCGTTCGGACTGATCAACGACACGGAAAATCACGTGCACCTGTTTCTCGACCGGAATCTGCGGCAGCAGCACTCCCTGAGCTTTCATCCGAACGACAACACGGGGACGATCGTGATCCCGCAAGCCGAATTCATCAGATATCTCGACGGATGCGGGAACAGCTATGAGTTTATCGATTTGTATTGATTCGGGGCGCTGCGGGTCTTCCGTCAATCGTCGCGCGGTTCTTTTTCCCGGTCGATCGGCTCTCTCTTCGCATTGAACATGAGCTCGGTACGGTTCGAAAGTTTGATTTCGGTGTTTTTACCGTCTCGTTTGGCAGCCTGTACTTCGCATCCCGGGAAGCGGTCTCTCGCGTATTGCAGGATGTCGGCCGGGATGGCGCTCTGCGGAACGGAACCGACCTTGGCGTCCATTTCGGTCCACATTCCTTTGTGGTTGAACGCTACGGCCACCCCGTTTTCCATCAGGACGTCGTAGGTGGTCGCCGACCCTTTCGGTTCAATCTTTATGATCGATATTCGGGTGTCCGAGAAGTGCTCGGAGAGGAATTTTCGTGCCTGGACGGGCAGCCTCTCCGGATTGGTCGTGGTTATTTTGTCTCCGCCTCGCGCCGCTGTCAGCGAGATCAGCAGGCATAGCAGGACGAACAGCGTTTTTTTCATAACGGACGTTTTAACGGATTCTTACCCTGTGACGAAGGCAAAGCCGGTGCCAGATCCGGAGGGCTCCGTCGGACGCGGCGTAAAAAAGAACGGGCCGTCCTTGTGCGAAGGAAGGCCCGTTAGGAGATGTAAGGGAACGGATCGATTTGTCGCGGGATCAATAGATGCTGAAATCGAGCGGTTGACCGGCGTAAAAATCGAGGATTTTTCGGCTGAATATGAAATTGAATTTGGCTTGTACCATGTCCGATTCGGATTTTTCCATCCGGGTTTTGGCGTCGTTGTAGTCGAAGATGGTCGAACGTCCGGCGTCCGCTTTTTCTTTCTGGTAACGGAAAGCTTCGCGAGCCGCCGCGAGCGATTTTTCGGCCGACAGGTACTTCTGGTAAGCCGCATCGGCGCTGTAATAGCTCTGTTCGATCTCCTTGCGTAGCGCCAATTGGGCTTCGGTAATGGCCAACTCCTGGATGCGGATGTTGTTTTGAGCCATCCGAACGTTGTTGCGCGTCGCGTTGCGGTTGAATATCGGAATGTTGATACTCAGACCGATGTATTCGCTGCCGTTGTTCTTGAGCTGGTTGAAAAAGGCGGCGTTCCGGGCTCCTTCGTAGATCGAGAAGTAGTAACCGTTGCTATATCCGGCTCCGAGCGAAATCGACGGATAAAAAGCCGATTTGGCCGATAGCAACGCCTTTTCGCTGCTTTTCAGTCGGAGTTGTTCGGCCAGTATCCGGGGCCGGTTGCCGACCGCGTAATCGTAAACTGTTCCGGGAGTCTCCATGCGGCTCATCGAGGCGATCGTGATATTTCCCAGGTCGGGCATCCGGATGTCGAAGCCGTCCTTGTTTTCGAGGTTCAGCGCCTGGCTCAGGTCGAGCAGCGACAGCAGCAGCGTGTTCCGACTCTGCGTCAGGTTCATTTCGTCATTGGCCAGCAGCGCTTTGCTTTCGTAAAGATCCGATTCCGGATTGCGTCCGTTTTTGACCAGCAGTTCGCTGCGTTCGACTTGCTGGCGGCTCAGTTCGACTTGATTTTCGGCTACCTTGACCATTTCCTTGTTCAGCAGCACCTGAAGGTACAGCGAGGTCACGTTGAGCGAGACGTCTTCGCGCGCCCGTTCCAAATCTTTCAGCGAAGCTTGTAGGGAAAATTTTTGTCCTGCGATGTCGTGTTTGATACGCATTCCTTCGAACACGGTAACACTTGCGGAGGCTCCCAGCGAGGTGGACAACTGCGTGTGATCGACCGTCGTTCCGTCGCGTCCGGGACCGCGGCCGAAGGAGGCGTTCTCGCTGAGGTTGATACCCACGTTCGGCAGTCGGCTGTTGCGCGTCGTATTCAGCCGGAGTTCCTGGTTGTTGCTGCTTATCTGGAACTGTTTGACCGAAATATTGTTTTCAATAGCATAGTCGATACATTGCTGAAGCGTCCAGTCCTCTTTCGGCTGAGCGGAAGCGGAAACCGAAAGAGCGGCCGACAATAGGAAAGCTGCAAGGGTTCGGATCATGGTTCTATGTTTTATTCGATATGAGATTTCTGTTCTGGATGTGCGGTTTATCCGTTATTTGGTCGGCGTTGTCTTCGTCCCGCGGATCTGTTCGTTTCCGGTCAGCCCTTCGGTAACTTCGACGTTGACCCCGTTCGACAGTCCGATCTGGATCTCCTTGCGTTCGAAAGTCTGGTCGGTCGCCGTGGAGTCGCTGGTCAGCAGGTTGACGAACGTTTTGGTTCCTTCGAACTCGATGGAGCTTTCCGGGATTGAAATCACCCCTTCGCGCCGGTCGATCAGGATGTCGGCGTTGGCGCTGTATCCGGCGCGGATGAACACGTCTTCCGGAATTTTCGCCGCCGCCTTGATCTCGAACATGATGACTCCGTTCTCCTCGGTGCCTTTCGGCGCGATGTATTCGAGCGTCGCATCCAGCGAGATGTCCTGCAGGGCGCCGATCGTCAGCTTGACGGGCATACCTTCGCGGATGCGTCCCACTTCGGTTTCGTCCACCTTTCCGCGGAAGATCATGTTGTTCATGTCGGCGACCGACGCGATGGTCGTACCGTCGTTGAAGTTGTTGGACAGAATGACCGAGTTGCCGACCTTGATCGGGACGTCCAGAACCATTCCCGTGATGGTCGAGCGGATCTGCGTATTGCTCAGTTCCGCATTCCGCTTGGCAATGCCGTTCTGTACGATTTCGAGGTTGTCCTGCGCGTTCTGCAGCTCCTCTTTGGCTTTGGAGTATTCCGTTTCGTTCTTCTCGAACTCCTCCTTGGCGACCACGCCGGAGTCGAACAATCCCTTGACGCGTTCGAATTCCTGTTTGGTCTGAGCCAGGTTGATCCGGGCCACGTTGACGCGCGATTCGGCTGCGTTCAGCGTAGCCATATCGGGGATGACTTTCACTTTGGCGATCACTTCGCCCTGACGCACCGGTTCGCCGGCCTGTTTGTACACTTCCGAGACGATCCCCGATATCTGCGGCTTGATCAGCACCTCGTCCCGGGGTTCGACTTTGCCGGTGGCGACTGCCCGTTTTTCGAGCGTGTCGATGTGCGGTTTGACGATGGCGTAGACCTCTTTGACCGGCCGGGTCTTGTTCCACAGGAAGACGAATGTCCCGATCAGCAGGATCAGGAACAATATGCCCAGCGAAATTTTCAGAACTTTTTTCATATCGTTTGTGAATTGAGTTTCGTTTTAATTTTATTCTTCGCGGATCGCATCCACCGGTTTGATCCTGAGCGCCCTGCTCGCCGGAAGGATGCCGGCCAGCAGGCTTCCGAGAATCAGTACCGTCATCGAGAGCATACCGGTGCCGAACGAGATCTGCGGGCGGATCGGCCGTCCGGCGCTGGCCGTGAGTACCGATTCGGCGCCCGACAGCAGTGCGACCGCAAGCGCCAATCCGAAAATTCCGGCGACGAACGTCAGCACGAAACTTTCGCTCATGATCTGCGAGATGATGATCCGGGGCCGCGCTCCCAGGGCCCGGCGGACGCCGATCTCCTGCGTTCGTTCGCGGACGATGACCAGCATGATGTTGCTGACCCCTACCAGTCCGGCCAGCAGCGTGCCGATCCCGACGATCCAGGTCAGCGTGCCGATTCCGCCGAACAGCGAGTTGAACTTGTTGACCTGTTCGCCGAGGTTCTGCGAGTAGACCGCTTTCGTATCGTCCGGCGATATGGTGTGCCGTGCGAAGACCAGTTGTTTGATATTCGTTTCCACCTCTTTGATGTCGGCGTCGTCGTTTGCGGCGACCGCCACCGAGTGTAGCTTGTGCCCCATGTTGTACATTTGTTGCATCGTCGAAACGGGCATCAGTACCGATTTGTCGCCGTGGAACCGGAACCCGCGGTCGGGGACTTTGATCATGCCGATCACGGTCAGGTACATGTTGTTCATGCGGATTGTGCTGCCGACCGGGTCCTCGCCGCCGGGAAACAGATCCAGCCAGACCTGCTCGGTGAGGATGCATACCTTGCGCTGCTGCTCCATGTCGATCTCGTTGAAAAACCGGCCGAACCGGATCGGCTGCGGGCTGATCTGCTGAAAATCGGGATTGTATCCTACCAGGCTGTAATCGCCTTTTTTGTTGTTCCGGCTGAATTTGTATTCGCTGCCCCAGATGACCGAGCCGACGCTGCGGACGTTGGGCACCTGTTTTTTGATCGCAGCGAGGTCCTCGTTCTCGAACTGCCAGTAACGTCCGGAAGGGAGCCCTTTGTAGGGGATCGAGGTACGGCCGCCCCAGAAGAAACAGGAGTTGACGGACATATCGCCCAACTGTGAGAAAAGGGCGTTTTTCAATCCCAGTCCCGCGCCCAGCATGATCGTCAGCATGAATATGCCCCAGAAGACGCCGAACGCCGTCATGATGCTGCGTTTGCGGTTCCTGCTGATCGTCTGCCAGATCTCTTCCCAACGGTCTAAATCAAACATCGTTTCGTCTCGGTTTCGTTATTTATTGTGTCGCATCGCGTCGATCGTCTTGATCCGGGCCGCCCGGCGGGCCGGCACGTAGCCGGCGATCATTCCGGCGACGATCAGTACCAGCGTGGCGCTTAGAGTCACCGACAGGTCGAGGGTCGGATTCTTGAACATTTCGAAGCTGTCCTGCGGGGCGTTCGCCGCCGCCCGTTCCATGAAAAAGTTGACCAGTTCCATGATGCCGACCCCGCCGATCATGCCGATATAGCCGAATGCGGCGGTAATCAGTACCGATTCGATCAGCACCAGCTTGACCAGCGACGAGGGCTTGGCGCCCATCGCCTTGCGGATGCCGAATTCGAATGTCCTCTCGCGGACGGTCACCAGCATGATGTTGCTGACGCCTACGATGCCGGCGATCAGCGTGCCGATCCCGATGATCCAGATGAACAGCGCGATACCGTTGAAGATCATCTGCCCCTGTTTGTAGTTCTCCATGACGTCCCAGATGTACATGGCGCTTTTGTCGTCCGGCGAAAAGGTATGCGCCGCCCCCAGGCGGGCGTAAAGCCGGTCTTTGAAGTCCTTGCTCTGTTCGTCCGTCCGGATGTCCTTGACGGTGAACGACAGATCCCCCACGTCCCGTTTGTTGGCCATGTAGATTTGGAATACCGTGCTGATCGGGCTGTAAATCCTCGGCGTGTATGAGTAGTTGTTCCCTTTGTACAGACCCACGACCGTGTATCCCATTTTGTCGATCTGAATGACTTTACCGATCGGGTCGGCCCCTTTGAACAGGGTTTTCGAGGTCATGTCGTCCAGAACGACCACCTTCCGCCGCTCCTTGATGTCCGTTTCGTTGATGAATCGGCCCGCCGTGACGCGGACGCCTTTGATTTCGGGAAATTTGGGCGTGACGCCGTACAGGTTTGCCGTGTTGTACTCCCGGCCGTAAGCCAGGTTGGCTCCCCAGTGGTAAACGCTGGCGGCGATCTGGGCGATTTGATCCGGAAATTCGTTGGTCAGAACCTGGATGTCGTCCAGGTTCGGGGTAATGTTTCGCCCGCTCTGGAAACCTTTGTAGGGCATCGAGGTGCGTCCGCCGTAGACCTGCATCGAATTGACGGCCAGGTCGCCGAACGAATCCTGCATGGCGTTGCGCAGCCCGTTGCCCGATCCGAGCAGCACGATCAGCATGAAAATGCCCCATGCCACCGAAAATCCCGTTAGGAATGTCCGTAGCTTGTTGCGGCTGATTGTCGAGGCGATTTCCTGCAGTTGCTCCCTCATCGTTTCAGGTCGGTTACCGAGCCGATCAGCCCGTCTTTGATGTGGATGATTTTATCGGTTTGGTCGGCGACGCCCTGTTCGTGGGTGACCAGGATGATCGTCATTCCGGTGTCGTTTACCTTGCGCAGCAGATCCATCACTTCCTGAGAGGTTTTGCTGTCCAGGGCGCCGGTCGGTTCGTCGGCGAGGATGATCTCGGGCCCGGTAATCAGCGCGCGGGCGATCGCGACGCGTTGTTTCTGTCCGCCGGACATTTCGTTCGGCATGTGGTCGGCCCAGTCGCGCAGCCCCAGCGATTCGAGGTAGTCGAGCGCTATGGCATTCCGTTTTTTACGCGACACCCCTTGGTAATAGAGCGGCAGCGCGACGTTTTCCATTGCATTTTTGTAATTGATCAGGTTGAAGGACTGGAAGATGAATCCGATCATCCGGTTCCGGTATTCGGCCGCTTTCGTTTCGCTCGGATTTTTGATCAGCGTGCCGTTCAGGTAGTAACTGCCCGTGTCGTAATCGTCGAGGATGCCCAGAATGTTCAGCAGGGTCGACTTGCCTGAGCCGGAGGCTCCCATGATCGAAACCAGCTCGCCACGCTTGATCTCCAGGTCGATTCCTTTCAATACGTGCAACGGGGAGCCGTTGTTATACGTTTTGTTGATGTTCTCCAGTCTAATCAGGCTTGTCATGTCGTCGGAAAAAGTTTGTCGGTTCGAGGTTGCTCCGCAGACGGATGAACGGGGTCGGTTCCGGTATTCCGGTTTGTACTGACGGCGATTCTGTCGGCTGCAAAGGAAGTTTGCACTGCAAATATATATAATAAAATTAATATTATGCAATACATAATAATTATTTTATCAAATAATTGTGCGCTCAGTTGTCTGCGGCCGGGAGCCCGATAATTTTTTCGTCTGGGTCCGGAATGAAAAACGGGGATATACCGTGCTGTGTCGCGTTTTGTCGGTTTCGGTTTTGCTTCGAGCGGAGATTTATTTTGAAAAATAAGAAAAATTCCGACAATATAAAAATATTTCTTTTCGAACGATTTTTATACCTTGTTATTGTATGAATGGTGTCGGATTTGTCGTATTGCGAATAAATTCTTATCTTTGATAAAACCTTTATTCCTGTCCGACCTAAATTTCGAATTATGATAAACGTTTTACGCTTTTTGGGCATACTGGGTATCTGCTCGCTCGCTTTGCTGTTCCGTCCGCTTCCGGCAGGGGCGCAATCTACCGAGGTCATTCTGACCAGCGACCGGCAACTGACCGACCTGACGGATCCCGATAAAAAAATCGATATTTCGCTCGGGTTCAATCCGCGCGTGCAGAGTCTGCGCGAAATCTGCGAAGAGGGGAAAAAACGCGGCTGCAAGGAGCTGATCGTGGCATTCGACGAATTTTTCAGACAATATCGCAAGGATACCGGTTCCGAAAGGAAACTGACTCCCGATATGGACGAGTATGTCGATAAGATCAAAGTGATCAGCGATTTTGCCGCCAAATACGACATGGGGATCTGCCTGAGTCTGCTCAGTCCGCTCGAACTGGGGGCGGCTTATAAGAAACAGACCGGGCACGGCGGCCGCTGGGTGGCTTACAAAGTTGGGTTCCGCGATCCGCAGACCGGAAAGTTCAGTCTTCCGGTCTGGCAGCAGCTCGCCTGGACGAACAATAAGGGAAAGTCTCCGGTGAAGCTGACCGGCGTCAAGGCTTACGCGTTCCGCGAAACGCCGCTGGGGGGCAGTCCGTTCCGGGCGGTCGATCCGGCGGACATCGTCCCGGTGGAGCAGGTGAAGTACGAGGCGACCGACACGCTGGGCGACGAGGTTACGGGAGCGGCGATGGATACGCGTTTGCTGCGGGTTTACTGCGACCGGCCGCAGTTGCCGGGTTATAACCGGGTGATGGTGGTGTTGGAATACGAAACCCAGGAGATGGATTATTTCAACGCGGACGCTTCCTCTTTCCTGAAAAGGCTGATGAAAAAGTATAAGGATAAGGGCGTCAACCTGACGGCGCTTTATTCCGATGAAATGCATATCCAGCAGGACTGGGGGTATTTCGGTCACCACGAGGGCGGTCAGTTTGCCGAACGCTACCTTACGCAAAGCATGGCCGATGCCTATGCCGAAAAATTCGGACAGCCGTTCGACGACCGGTATATGCTCTATTTCGCTTACGGGGCGCCCTATTTCGAACCTACCGCGAATGCGGTGGTGAACGTACAGTATGTGATGGGGCCGTCGCCCGAGGATATCCACCGGACTTTCCTGCTGCGCGATCGTTATTACAGAATGTTGAATAACGGCGTGGTCGATCTGTTCTGCGATGCGAAGAGCTATGCCGAGGGACTGTTCGGACGGGAACTCCGCACAGCGGCGCACGCTTCGTGGGCGCAGAGCCCGACCATCGACCTGTGGAATACCGAAAAGCAGTCTTCGAATCCGAATCAGTACGAATATACATCCAATTTCGTGTGGGGAAACACGGTGCACCAGGCTTCGGCGGCCTGTTACGACTATTTCAAATGGAGCGAGTACCTGCAACCGACCGGAAACGACTTTGCCGAGGGCGGCTGGGGCGACCGGAATTATTACGGGGCGGCGATGGCCGCGTCGATCGGCGTGATCAACAAGTACCCGAACGCTTATGCCGCCGCCTGGGGAATGCCCGACAGGGTGTGGGAATGGAAGATGGCTATCAACAGCGCGTTCGGCGCGCAGGCAACGGCGCCGATCGACCTGATCTCCGGGCATGTGCACCGCGACGTGGACGTACTGATTCTCTATCCGATGAATCTGGTGGCCGTCGAGCCGCGTTTCGGCAGTTGGATGGCCCAGTACGGGTATGCCAATTACCTGACGGCCGACAAGCTGTTGGAGATGGGGAAAATACTGCCCGACGGGCGGATTCAGGTGGGCGACAAGAAATACGGTACGCTGGTGGCCGTCTTCGAGCCCCTTCCGGAGAAGGGACTGCTGGAGATGATGGAACGGTTCGTCGAAAGCGGCGGCCGGGTGGTGTGGTTCAGCGCTCCGCCCCTGATCAACACGGCCGGGGAGAACTGCGCTGCGCAGTGGCAAAAATTGTTCGGCGCTACCTACCGGCATGACCAATATATGGGCGAGATCGCTGCCGGCAAAGAGGTCGCTTTCTGCGGCAGTTTCGCCGCGGTGCCGCGACAAACCGTTTTGACCGATTTTCTGGTCGACCGGATCTATCCGGTCGAAGCGGGAGCGGGGTGCGAAGTAGTCGCTCGGGCCGACGGGCGGATCGTGGGCACGATCCGGAAGACGCAGAAAGGATCGGCGAGCTATTTCGGTTTTCGTCCGCGCGACGACCAGTCGGCCAGTCTCGGTTACGAGACCCGGACGCTGTTCGAGATCCTGTATGCGGTCGGGGCTTATCCGTCCAGCGGGAAATTCGGCGGGGTGAATGACAATCCGTCGGTCGTGTCGCGGACGAGCGACTATTTCGTCACGGCGTTCCCGAATACGACGACCGTAATCGTGAAGCATTATCGGACTCACCGCGAAAGCTGGCCCGGCGGATTCTCGCGCAACCAGCAGGAGGATGCCGAAGCGCTGGCCGCGAATCCGCTGCCGTCCGACCGGATCGAACTGAACGATGCGGCGGTGAACGGGCATCGGGTTTCTTACGAAGGAAAGATGTCGGTCGCGTTCCGTACCGGCGCCGATGGCCGCCTGATCGCTTTCGTCGGCCGCGACTGCCGGGGGATCACGCTCGACGGCGTGCAGTATGTTTTTGGAGAGAAACCTTTCGGCCAGGTGGTTTTTGCTCCCGAGGCCGAGGATTCTCCGGTTTACCGGATCTGTGTTTCGGGACAGGGGCGGATTGCGCTGCCGGTTCCGGTGACGGCGAAAAAAGCGACCGTACGGCTCGGGAAAAAAACGGTGCCGTCCGAAACAGCCGACGGGAAATTGATGCTGGACGTTACGCCCGAACTGTCGGGACGATGGTTGACGGTCGGGAAATAGCGGCGGTCGGATGACGGGGCGTGTTTTCGACATACAACGTTTTTGTACCCACGACGGACCGGGGGTACGTACCACGGTGTTTCTGAAAGGGTGTCCGTTGCGTTGCGCCTGGTGCCACAATCCCGAATCGCAGCGTGCGGCGGACGAATTGCTGTTCCACCGTACGCGCTGTATCGGGTGCGGAGTATGCGACGAAGCGTGTCCTTACCGCGATGCGCGCCGTACGCTGCGGGATGCGGCGCTTCGACGCGAGCGGTGCGGGGGATGTTCGCGTTGTGCCGACGCCTGTCCGACCGGGGCCATCGAACGGGTCGGCCGGGATATGACGGTCGGGCAGGTGATGGAAGAGGTGCGTGGCGACGTTTCTTACTTCCGGCATTCGGGCGGGGGAGTCACCCTCTCCGGCGGCGAACCGATGGCGCAGTTCCGGTTTACCGCCGCTTTGCTGGAAGCATTGCGCCGGGAGGGTATCCATACGGCAATCGAGACTTCCGGACAAGGCCGGCTCTCCGATTTTCTCAGGGCGCAGCCGATGACCGATTTGTGGTTGTGGGACGTCAAGTCGCTCGACGGGGAACTGTATGAAAAATATACCGGTTTGCCGCTCGCGGCGATGCTGGATAACCTGCGGGCGGTGCACCGGGCGGGCGGGAACGTGCTGCTGCGTTCGATTTTTATTCCCGAATTGCACGATAACGCCGCTCATGCCGGAGCTCTGGCCGATTTGCTGGACGGGCTGGATGGTGTGAAGGTGGAGTACGTGGCTTATCACCGGCTCGGGATTTCGAAGCTTGAAAAATTGGGCCTGCCTGCTTGCGGGCCTGCTTTCCGCCCGCCTTCGGCCGAGGAGATCCGCAGGTTCGGGGCCCGGGTCGACGGGTTGCTGAAAAAACGTCGGGCTGGATCGTTCTGACTCATAATTTGTTACTGTTTAAGAATATGAATGTAAAACGGATTTTGGTTTGGGGAGTCGTGGAAGGGCTGGCCGTTCTCGGTCTGACCCAGTGTTTGGTCGCCTGCCGGGAGCGGGCGGAAGAACCGGCGCCCCGCATCGTGAATATTATTAATTTCGTTCGCCAGACCGAGCCGCGTCCGGTGAATATTTCGGACGAGGATCTTTTCCTGACAACGCTCCGGCAGGTCGAACTGCTGGAAAAACACCGCTTGCGCGGGACTTTCTTGTTGCAGTACGACGCGCTGCTCAATCCGCGTTATCAGGAACTGATGCGCAGGGCGTTGAAAGAGGGTTCCGAAGTAGGCGGCTGGTGGGAGATCACCCAACCTCACGTCGAAGCGGCCGGCATGACGTGGCGCGGGGCCTATCCGTGGGACTGGCACGCGAACGTAGGTTTTTCGACGGGATATACTCCCGAAGAGCGCGAAAAATTGGTCGACGTCTACATGGCCGAATTCAAAAAGATTTTCGGGGCCTATCCGACGGCGGTCGGATCGTGGTTCATCGACGCGCATACGTTGCAGTACATGGCCGATCGTTACCGGATCGTCGCTTCGTGCAATTGCCGCGATCAGGTGGGAACGGACGGTTACACGCTGTGGGGCGGTTACTGGAACCAGGCTTATTACCCGAGCCGTAAAAATGCCTACATGCCGGCGCAGACTCCGCAAGAGCAGATCGGCGTCCCGGTGTTCCGGATGCTCGGCAGCGATCCGATCAACCAGTACGATAGCGGGCTCGGGCTTCCGGCCCAGGGAGTCGAGACGCTGGAGCCCGCCTATACCGAAGGGGGCGGCAACCCGGTTTGGATCGATTGGTTTTTCGACATGCTGACCGACGGGCCGTGCCTGGCTTTCCAGTATGCGCAGGTCGGACAGGAGAATTCGTTTACCTGGCCGCGGATGCGGCGCGGACTGGAATACCAGGTCGCAGTGGCGGATTCGCTGTCTCGGGCGGGAGCCCTGACCGTACAGACGTTGTCCGAATCGGGACGATGGTTCAAGGAGCGTTTCGCGGAGACTCCGGCGACCTGCATCGTGGCGATGAAGGACAGCAAGCCGGCCGGCCGCAAAACGGTGTGGTACGACAGCCGTTTTTACCGGGCCAATGTCGTGTGGGAGGATAGTACGCTGCGTTTCCGCGACATCCATCTTTTCGATGAACGGCTGCCGTCGGCTTACCTGACGCAGCCGGGCACTTCGACGCAGTGCCTGTATACGACCCTGCCTCTGGTAGACGGTTTCAATTGGAGTTCGACGACGGAGACGGCCGGCCTGCGGTTGGTGGAAAAGATGGCCGACGGTAGTTGGCGGCCGGTTCCGGTGGGGATGCCGGCGGCCGGGGAGACCTCGCCCGGCGAACTGACCGTGACGACTCCGATCCTCGCAGGAGGTTCGTGCCGGATGGTTTTCGATGAGCGGGCGATCCGTATCCGGTTGACCGAGAACGCCGGAAAAGAGTATCGTTTCGTGCTGACGACGGCCCCGGAGAAGGCGTTGCCTTTTACCGCGATCGAACCGCAGTGCGTTCGGGCCCGTATCGGCGATCTCGATTACCGGGCGCAATGTACGGCCGGAACCGTCGGGGAGGAGGAGGCTGCGAATACGTTTCTGCTTATGCCGGATGCGGACGGCAGCCTGACGCTGGATCTGTCGCAGCGATAGCCGGCGGCCGGTCAGAAATATTGTTTGCCCCAGATGAACAGCAGGGCCCAGCAAACGAAGCGGGCTCCTTTGCCGATCAGCATCAGGACGGCCGCTTTCTTGAAATCCACCTTGTAAAATCCGAGAGCGATCGCGAATACGTCGCCTACGACCGGCAACCAGGTCAACAGGGCCAGCAGCGAGCCGAAGCGGTCTATTTTGCTTTTGTGTTTGACGAGGGTTTCGTGCTTGACGCCCATGTAGCGCTCGATCCATTCCCATTTGCCGAGCCATCCGAGCCAGTACGAAGTCAGTCCGCCGAGCCAGTTGCCGAGCGTGGCGACCAGCACGCACAACCATACGTTTCCGCCTGCGGCCAGCATACCCAGCAGCAGCACGTCGGAACTGAACGGAACGACCGTCGCGGCGATGAACGAGCCGGCGAACAGGCCGACGTATCCCAGATTAAGCAGCCATTCCACGCGGTATGTTTAACGGATTGGACGATTCGGGTGCATTACAGGATGTAGTTTCCGGTTTCCACGTCGCCGACCATCCGGCGGATTTCTTCCCATACTTTTTCATCGAACGTGGTTCCGACGACTTCGATCACCTTTCCGGCGGCGATGGAGCCGATCGTGCCGCACTGTTCCATCGACAATCCCCGGCACAATCCGAACAGGAATCCGGCGGCGTAAAAATCGCCTGCCCCGGTGCTGTCGACCCGGCGGGCATTCCCCATGATCCCTATGTGATCCACCCGGCCGCGGTGTTTGACGTAAGCGCCGCGCGTACCGACCTTCACGACTGCGATCGAGCATTTACGGGCGATCTTGTCGAGCGCTTCCAGCGGGTTTTTTTCTCCTGTGAAAGCGGCCGCTTCCTGCTCGTTCGCAAACAGGATATCGACGTGTCGGTCGACCAGGTCGTGCAGGAAGCCGAGGTTTTCTTCGACGATGTTGAAACTCGCCAGATCGAGGGCGACTTGCAGTCCGCGCTCTTTGGCGATGCGTACGGCGTTCGAGATCAATTCGTGATCCTGCACCAGGTAGCCTTCGATGTAGAAGTATTCGTAACCGTCGAAAATTTCGGGCGTGAGTTCGGTATGGCGCATTTCGAGCGCTGCGCCGAGGTAGGTGCACATCGTGCGTTCGCCGTCGGGGGAGACCAACGATACGCAGCGTCCCGACGGTTCGTCGCCGCGGAAAACGGTCGGGGCGATTTGTAGTTCGTTCAGCGTCCGTTCGAAAAAGTCGCCCGTTTCGTCGCGTCCGACTTTGCCGATGTAGCCTGTCGAAGCGCCCATCCGGGCCAGTGCGCGGATCGTATTCGAAGCCGATCCGCCGAGCGAAAGCGTGTGGGGCGCGTCGGCGACCGATGCGTCGACCTGTCGTTGCAGTTCGCTGTCGACCAGGTTCATGCTGCCCCGCGGTAACTTGAAGGTATCGAGTATTTCGTCGTTTTTCAGGTTGATCAGGATGTCTGTCAGGGCATTGCCCATTCCGATGACGCTTTTCATGGATGATTCGGTTTTAGGTACAGTTGAGGTTTCGTGAAAAAATCGTGCCTTTCCGTTCACAGTGGGTCGGGAACCGCGTATGGAACGCTGATATGCATGGTGCGCCCGTTTCCGGCCGTTTTCTTGGACCGACTTTGCAAAGGTGTCTTTTTTTTCCCGGATTCACAAATTTTCAGGCCCGTTCGTACGCCGGTTATTTCCCCTCTTTCGTGCCGTCCGCCGGCGCTTCCCGGAAATAGCGGATCACTTCGGCGGCGCGTTGCCGACCGATCAGTTCCGATAGTTCGGTTTCGGAAGCCGTCCGGATTCGGGACAGCGTGTGGAAGCGTTGCAGCAGTTTCTCTACCGAACGGTTGCCGAGGGTCGGGATGCTTTCCAGTTCGCTTTTGATAAAGGCGAGCGAACGCTTCTTGCGGTGGAAGGTGATGCCGAAACGGTGCGCTTCGTCGCGTATGTGCATCAGCACTTTCAACGCTTCGCTGTTGCGGTCGAGATAGTAAGGGGTGGAGTCGTGCGGGAAATAGACCTCTTCGATCCGTTTGGCCAGTCCGACGATGGCGACCCGGTCGGCGATCCCGAGCCGCAGCAGGGTTTCGTAGGCGAAGCGGAGCTGCCCCTTGCCTCCGTCCACGACGATCAGTTGCGGCAGTTCGGCGTCTTCGTCGAGCAACCTGCGGTAACGGCGTCCGATCACCTCTTCCATCGAGGCGAAGTCGTTGGCTCCAACGACGGTCTTGATGTTGAAATGGCGGTACTCCTTGCGCGCCGGTTTTGCGTCGCGGAATACGACGCACGAAGCCACCGGATTGGTTCCCTGTAGGTTCGAGTTGTCGAAGCATTCGATGTGCCGCGGCGGGACGCTCAGGTGGAGCTCTTTTTGCAGGGCGGCCAGGATGCGGTTCGTGTGCCGTTCGGGATCTTTGATTTCGATCTGCTTGAGTTTTTCGAGCCGGTACAGGCGGCTGTTGCGCTCCGAGAGTTCCAGTAGATGCAGCTTGTCGCCGCGCTGCGGCACGGTGAACGTTACTCCTTCGAATAGTTCCTGCGCCGGCAGCAGCGGGACGATCGCTTCGCGCGACAACCGTCCGCCCGGCAGTTGTTCGGCGATCCGGCTGATCGCGTAGGTCAGGATGTCCTGCGGCCGGTCTTCCAGCCCCGGTTTCAGTTCGACCGTGAACGAATTGACGACGGCTCCGTCGGCGATCCGCATGAAATTGCAGTAGGCCGCATCGTCGTCGACGACCAGCGAGAAGACGTCCAGGTTGGTCAGCGTGTTGCTGACGACTACCGATTTGCTCTGATAGGCGGCGAGGGCTTCGATCCGTTTTTTATAGACGGCGGCCTCTTCGAACCGCATTTCGGCTGCCGCGCCGACCATTTTCGCGCGCAGGTATTCGGTCGTCTCCCGGGTGTCGCCGCGCAGCAGCGACGTTACCAGTTCGATCCCTTCGCGGTATTCGGTTTCGCTTTGCAGACCGACGCAAGGTCCCTTACAGTTGCCGATGTGGTATTCCAGGCAGACGCTGTATTTGCCTTTGGCGATCGCTTCCGGGGAGAGATTCAGCGAACACGTGCGCAGGCTGTGGATGCTGCGCACCAGGTCGAGCACCGTTTTCTGGATATAGACCGAAGCGTACGGCCCGAAATAGCGAGAACCGTCGCGCTCGCGCCGCCGGGTGGACTGTACGCGCGGAAACGGTTCGTTGCGGATCACGATCCACGGATAGGTCTTGTCGTCCTTCAGCAGGATATTGTACCGCGGCTGAAGACTTTTGATCATGCTGTTTTCGAGCAGGAAAGCCTCGTTCTCGGTTGCCACGACCGTGTGCCTCAGGTCGGCGATCCGCGAGACCATCACGCGCACTTTGGCGCTCTCGTTGGCTTTCGACGTAAAATAGGAATAGACGCGGCGTTTGAGGTTTTTCGCCTTGCCTACGTAAATCACGCGGCCGTCGGCCCCGAGGAATTGATAAATGCCCGGGGATTCCGGCAGCAGGGCTACTTTTTCTTTCAGTTCGGCAATGCGTTTCGAGTCGGCCATGCGGTTAATTTGTGGTTTCGAAAATTAAAAGTATCAAAATTTATTCTACATTTGTAAAACGGCCGGAACTTTTTGTGAAAAAATTCCGGAGCCGGCAGAGCTATTTTATCGCCCGATTATGGAACTTATACAGCCCAGTGACCTCTATTTTGGACGGAGGGGATGGATCGCCCGCCTGCAAGCCCGTCTGATTATGAAGGTGGCCGCCCTGAAGAAAATCAATCGACTGTACGAAAGCGCATTTTCCTACGAGGGGCCTTATCCAGAAGGGTTGTTGTATAATCTGGGCGTCTCGTACGACGTCGCTCCGTCCGATCTCAAGAATATTCCGGCGTCGGGTCCGGCGATCGTGATCGCGAACCATCCGACCGGTGCGCTGGACGGGATGATCCTGATCGACCTGCTTTCGAAAGCGCGTCCCGACGTGAAGTTCATGGGGAATTTCCTGCTGAGCCGGATCGGCCCCCTGAAACGGTTCTTTATCGACGTCGATCCGTTCGACGCGAAGTCCGGCGGTAACGTGTCCGGAATCCGCGAGTCGTTGCAGCATCTCTCCGGCGGCGGACTGCTGGTGATCTTCCCGGCCGGCGAAGTGGCGACTTGGCAGCGCGGGTTCCGGGACGTTAAGGACCGGCCGTGGCCCGAGTCGGTGCTAAAGTTTATCCGGAAGGCGCAGGTGCCGGTCGTTCCCGTTTATATCGAAGCTTCCAACAGCCGGACGTTCCGGCTGGCCGGGAAGGTGCATCCGATGCTGCGGACGTTGTTGCTACCGCGCGAGTTGGTCAACAAAGCGGGCTGTTCGGTGCCGTTGCGCATCGCTTCGCCGATCCTGCCCAAAAAGACCGAGGATCTTTCCAAAACGGCTTATAACAGTTACCTGCGCGCTTCGGTCGAGTACCTGAAGCCGTCCGGTAGACGGCGTCCCCGCCGGGCCGAGCGCCGTGCGGCGCGGAAGGTGCCCGATGAGGTTCGCGGTGACGTCGACGTGAAATTGCTTTGCAGCGAGTTGGAAAGCCTGCGGGGACATTATCGGCTGTTCGTTTCGGGCGGTTATGAGGTTTATTGCGCTCCGCCGCAGCAAATCCCGAACATGATGCTGATGATCGCCACGTTGCGCGAACGGACGTTCCGCGAGATCGGCGAAGGCACCAAGAACGAGATCGATACCGACCGTTTCGACCGCTATTACCGGCAGTTGTTCATCTGGGACAACGAGGCGCTGCGGCTGGTCGGAGCCTACCGTTTGGGATTGGGCGACGAGATCATGCGGAACTACGGATTGAAAGGTTTCTATACCCATACGCTTTTCCGGATGTCGCCCCCGATGGGAGAGGTGATGAGCCGCACCATCGAGCTCGGTCGTTCGTTCATCGCGCGCGAATACCAGCGGAAACCGGCGTCGCTGATGCTGTTATGGAAGGGGATTCTCCACGTTCTGCTACAGAATGAACAGTATCGCTATCTGATGGGGCCGGTGACCGTTTCGGGAGGTTTCCAGCATACGTCCAAGCTGATTATCGCCGCGTATGTCAGTCGTTTCTACTTGGATCGGAAGAAGGCCTCTTACATCAGGCCCCGGACGGGAATCGTCGTTCCGGCTCGGATCGACGAGTCGCTGATCGCGGAGGTGCGTCCGATCGAACTGATCAATAAGATAATCTGCGATATCGAGCGGAATGCGTTTTCGATCCCTGTGTTGATTCGCAAATACTTGCAACTGAACAGCAGTGTGCTCGGATTCAATACGGATCACGAGTTCTGCGACTCGCTCGACGCCCTGATGCTGCTCGACCTGCGGCGGGTGCCCGAAGAGACGATCTTGATGTTGTCCAAAGAACTGACCGACATCGACGTGATCGGCCGTTTCAAAAAAATCAAAGACTAGAAGGCTGCGTTTGCATCTGCCGGCGTCAGTATCCGCCGAGGAAAGTGTCGGCGTCGATTACCTCGATTTCGAAATTTTCGGCATCGATGCGGTCGTTCCGGTCGGCCGTAACGATCGTGCCTCGGCTCGCCCCGGTTTGCCGTAGCGCCCATAGCAATCCGTCGGTTTTGGTCTGCATCAGGTCGGGGTCGTCGTCGTAGCAGGCCTGGATGCAGCGGACGCCCCCTTCCGCATCGGACGCGATAAAATCGCATCCGCCCTGTTCGTTCGTATAGCATACCGACCGGCTCTCCCGGCACAGGTGGTTGAATAGCATCGTTTCGAACAGTTTGTTCCGGTCGACGGTCTCGGCGGTCGATACGGCTGCGGCCAGCGCCGTGTCGACCGCATAGACCTTGCGCGGATTGACCGCCTGGCGCGCCGGGTTGTCGCTGAGGATCGAAACGAAGCGTACGAGTCCGGCCGTTTCGATGCATTGCATGTGCTCTGCGGCCGTGCTCACGGCCTTTATTTTCAGTTTTTCGCGCAGTTTGTTGGCGGTGACGGGTTCTCCGGTGTTGGTGATTAGGTGCAATGCCATCCGTTGCAGGGTGTTCCGGTCGCGGATGCCTCCCGCGATGACGGCGTCCTTGCAGAGGATTTCCGTGTAGAGTTGATGGAGCGCTTCGGTGTGTCCCGTTTTGATGAGTCCGGGAAAAGCTCCCCGCGACAGAAATTCGTTGACGGCCTGTTCGCCGGCCGGTTTATGCGTGAAGCTGAGAAATTCGTTGTACGAAAAGAGGTCGAGTCGGCGGAGCGAGAAAATATCCGGGACGGCGCCTGTCCCGTCCGGACGCTCGGCTTTTGCGAGCCGCAGGAGGGTTTCCAGCGAAACGGTGGAGACAATCTTGATCCCCTGGCGGATTTTTCGGTCGCAGAATTCGATCCATCCGGCCGCCAGGTCGATCCGGTTGAACAGGGCGATGCCTTTGCCCGACTCTTCCAGCAGCCGATCGAGCTTCGTGAAATCGCCCGCGTCGAAACCTCCGAGCCGCGGGTCGTCGAAGTCGGTGTACCACGCTTCGGGATAGTCGTTGTTCAGCATCCGGTGCAGCAACGCGCTGCATCCGCATCCGCGCACGCCCCCGATCAGCAGCATACGGTCGGTTAGGTAGGGAATGGACTCCTCGATTTCGCGCGGATGTCCGGGCGAAACGTTCGCGAGCATTTTACGTTGTTTGGAGACGATGTTTTCGAGCGCTGTTTTCGTGATCATGACGGTCTGAATGAATTGAATATCTGCAAATATAATTATTATATTTTAAAAACAGACGAATTAATTTTTTGTTAAGATCAGAATTGCGCGCGGGCGAAAGTTTCCGTTTTCCGATTTAATGGTATTTTTGTGCCGGATTGTGGCCGTTGCGGGATTCGACCGTCTGCCGGGCCGTTAAAAAGAATGATAAATGAAAATGAAGTTTGTGTTGATTTCGCTTTTTGTGCTGTCTTCAGGCGTCGCCTTTGCTCAGTCGGACACGGTTGCGGCCGGGAAAAAGGCGGAGCCGGTTTCGTACGTGCCGAAACTGGACGGAACGATCAAAGCGAAGATGGAGGTCGATCTGAACGGCGGGGAGTACCGGTTCAGCGTACGCAACGCCCGGCTGGGCGTTCGGGGGAACGTTTCGCCGAAAATGAATTACCGCCTTCAGATGGATTTCGGTAACGAAGGGAAAATATCGTTGCTGGATGCTTATGCCGGTTACCAGTCCGGAGGTTTTACGGCCGAACTCGGGCAGCAGCAGTACCATTTCAGCACCGATATGGATCGGGGGCCGTCCACGAATCTGTTCGCGAACCGTTCTTTCCTGTCGAAATACTTGACGAGTTATTACGGCAGCGAACTATCCGGCGGGAAAACCGTCGACTACGTCCGGACGCTCGGTTCGCGCGATCTGGGCGCGTTTTTCTCATACCGTTTCGCATCGAAACTGCCGCTGAAATTGCTCGCCGGCGTTTTCAACGGTTCGGGAATCAACAATCCCGTGTGGGGGAAACACGTGAACGTGATCGGTCGCGCGGAGCTCGGCGGCAGCGAGGGACTGCAGGGGGCGGTTGCTTATTACGACGGTTACGCTCCGCAGCATACGCGGGTTGTAGAACGCGATGGCGAAAACGTAACGGAAAATTTCGAGCAAAAGATGCGGATGGCCGGTTTCGAATTGCGTTATGTCCGCGGAAAGTTCCGGATCGAGGGGGAGTACGCGCGTCGCTATCTCGGAACCGGTAGTTCGTCGGAGGTGATGGCCGTGGCTCTCGTGCAGGGGTTCTATCGGTTCGATCTGCCCGAAAGGTCGTTTGCCCGCTACCTGTTGCCGGTCGTGCGCTGGGATCTCGGCAACGGGGTCGATTACCTGAATAGCGATACCCGACGGCGCGAGCTTTTCGATGCGAACCGGATTACGGCCGGGATCAACCTCGGATTCTCGACAAAACTGGTGCGTTCCGAGGTGCGGCTGAATTACGAAAAATACCTTCTGAAAGAGCGGCCGTCCGATTTCGCCGTCAACAAATTGTTGCACGACAAGTTTACGCTGGAAATCGTCGCGTCGTTTTAGCGGCCGGGCCGTTTGCGCAGAACCGGCCCGTCGCGCGATCCTTGTTCTCAGTCGAAGTCGCCCGGCATCGGCTGAATCCGTATGCGGCAGAATCATCGAAAAAACATACCGGGCCGCCCGTTTGGTAGGGCGGCGATCCATATTCCGAAAATATTCCGACGGGTTTTCTCCGGCGTTTCGGCGGACGACGGTTATTTGTAAATCATTCCGATTCGCTGCGTGCCTCCCCAGCGGTTGACCTGTATTTGCTGCGCGTCGATTACCTCCTGTCCGCGCAGGATGCGGAACGATAGTTTGAACGGAGGAGTGTCGGCGACGATGTCGGACGGCGGGTCGGCCGTCGGCACGGCATAGACGGATGCTGCGACGGACGCCGCCGGATCGGAAGTTTGGACGCTGTAGGTCGTTTCTTTGCGGATCGGGCTCGCGTCCGTATGCTCGACGGCGATTTGACGCTCTTCGGAGTCGTAAGAAGCGAGGCTCAGGTGCAGATTCATTCGTTCGCCGGCCGGATCGTCGCATCGCGCTTCCAGGCGGAAAATAGCGGTTGTTCCCACGGATTTCAAATTTAAACGTTTCTCCGCCGGGGTATCCGGCCGGTTCGATTCGAGCCGGCCGGACACCATGATTTCCCGGTTGATACCGAGCAAAATTACGACAAAACGGCAGATTACAAAAAATAAGTTTCAGAAATATTTAGAGGTGATTTGTAATGTATTAATGTTTTGTTGAACAGTTGTTTGCGTGTTTGTGTATTTATTTTGTTTATTATGTTGTTGAAATCATAAAAATAAATGATAGTCACTAATGTGTTGAACGGCATGAAAAAGCCTGAAAAACACGGATTATCAGTGAAAAAAGATCGATAAATATTGCGGTTTCGAAAATTATTGGTATCTTTGCACTCCGTTTTGTGTGAATGGAACAGATTTTTAACCAAACAAAGTAAAGGAAAAAGTAAGTAAAATGCCAACTATTCAACAGTTAGTACGTAAGGGAAGGTTGACGCCGAGCTTTAAAAGTAAAGCTCCCGCGTTGGATGCATGTCCGCAACGTCGTGGCGTATGTGTTCGTGTTTACACGACCACTCCCAAGAAGCCGAACTCGGCTATGCGAAAAGTAGCCCGTGTGAGATTGACCAACGGGAAAGAGGTGAATGCCTACATCCCGGGCGAAGGTCACAACCTGCAGGAGCACTCGATCGTGCTCGTTCGCGGTGGCCGTGTGAAAGACCTGCCGGGTGTTCGTTATCACTTGGTGCGCGGAGCGATGGACGCCGCAGGCGTGGACGGTCGCAAGCAACGCCGTTCGAAGTACGGGGCCAAAAGGCCGAAAGCAGGAGCAGCAGCGCCCGCAAAGAAAAAGTAACCATTAAATCAAACACAAAGACTTTTTAAACAATGAGAAAAGCGAAGCCTAAAAAGCGAATTCTACTTCCAGATCCCAAATTCGGAGACGGACTTGTGACAAGGTTTGTAAACAACCTTATGCTGGATGGTAAGAAGAGTATTGCCTATACGATTTTCTATGATGCCATAGAGATCGTGGGTGAGAAGATGAAGGATGCGGACAAGGCTCCCCTTGATATCTGGAAAAAAGCCCTCGAGAACATCACTCCCCAGGTGGAGGTGAAGTCGCGTCGCGTGGGCGGAGCAACCTTCCAGGTACCGACGGAAGTGAGACCCGAGCGTAAAGTTTCAATAGCAATGCGGAACCTTATCCTTTACTCTAAAAAACGCGCAGGTCGATCGATGGCGGAAAAAATGGCTGCTGAAATTCAAGCTGCGTACAACGAAGAAGGCGCTGCCTTCAAGCGGAAAGAAGAGATGCACAGAATGGCCGAAGCCAACAAGGCTTTTGCCCATTTCAGATTTTAATTTGTGAAGCGAGGGTAATTATATGGCAAGGGATTTAACATATACGAGAAATATCGGGATCATGGCTCACATCGATGCCGGTAAAACGACTACTTCGGAACGTATCCTTTTCTACACGGGAAAAACCCATAAAATCGGCGAGGTGCACGAAGGTGCCGCTACGATGGACTGGATGGTTCAGGAGCAGGAACGTGGTATTACCATCACTTCTGCTGCGACGACCGCTTTTTGGCAGTACAAAGATAAGACCTATCAGATCAATATCATCGACACCCCGGGTCACGTGGACTTCACCGCCGAGGTGGAACGTTCGCTGCGCGTGCTGGACGGTGCGGTGGCCACGTTCTGCGCCGTGGGCGGCGTGGAACCCCAGTCCGAAACCGTATGGCGTCAGGCCGACAAGTACCGCGTGCCGCGTATCGGTTACGTAAATAAAATGGACCGTACCGGCGCCGATTTCCTGAACGTTTGCGCTCAGGTCAAGGAGCGTCTCGGAGCCAATGCGTTGCCGGTCGTTCTGCCGATCGGGGCCGAAGACAAATTCGCCGGTTTGATAGACCTTATATATAATAGGGCTATTATTTACGACGATTCGAAAAAGGCCGATCTGGTAAACTATACTTACGAGGAGATTCCCGAAAACATGAGGCCGAAGCCGCCGAATGGCGCGCCAAGCTGATCGAAGAGGTCGCGTCGGTAGACGACGCCTTGATGGAGAAGTTCTTCGAGGATCCCGATTCGATCACGTCTGACGAGTTGATCGCCGCGATCCGCAAGGCTACGATCTCGATGACGGTCGTGCCGATGCTCTGCGGTTCGTCCTTTAAAAATAAAGGGGTGCAATTGCTGCTCGACTACGTGATGGCATTCCTGCCGTCGCCGGTGGATATCGAAGCCGTTATCGGCACCGATCCGCGCACCGGAGAGGAAACCAGTCGCAAACCGGTTGAATCCGATCCGTTCTGCGGTCTGGCGTTCAAAATCGCTACCGACCCGTTCGTGGGCCGTCTGGCATTCGTCCGCGTTTATTCCGGAAAGATGGAAGCCGGTTCTTACGTGCACAACAGCCGTTCTTCGAAAAAGGAACGTATCAGCCGTATCTACCAGATGCATGCCAATAAGCAGAATCCGATGGAAGTGATCGGAGCCGGCGATATCTGCGCCGCGGTCGGTTTCAAGGATATCCGCACCGGCGATACGTTGTGCGACGAACAGCATCCGATCGTGCTCGAATCGATGACTTTCCCCGAACCGGTGATCGGTCTGGCTATCGAACCGAAAACGCAGAAAGACCTCGATAAGCTCGGTATCGCGCTCGGCAAACTGTCCGAGGAAGACCCGACCTTTACGGTGAAGACCGACGAAGATAGCGGACAGACCGTCATCAGCGGGATGGGCGAACTCCACTTGGAGATCATCGTGGACCGTTTGAAGCGTGAGTTTGGCGTCGAAATCAGCCAGGGCGCTCCGCAGGTGAACTACAAGGAGTCGCTGAAATCGAAAGTTCAGCACCGCGAAGTGTTCAAGAAGCAGACCGGCGGTCGCGGTAAGTTCGCCGACATCATCTTCGAAATCGGCCCTGCCGAAGAAGGCAAGATGGGACTCGAATTCGTCGATGTCGTGAAGGGCGGTAATATTCCGAAGGAATACATCCCGTCGATCCAGAAAGGGTTCGAATCGGCCATGTCCAACGGCCCGTTGGCAGGCTTCGCGCTCGACAGCATGAAGATCACGCTGATCGACGGTTCGTTCCACCCGGTCGATTCCGATGCGCTCTCTTTTGAAATTTGTGCCCGCAACGGTTTCCGCGAGGCTGCCCGTAAAGCTTCTCCGGTAATCCTCGAACCGATCATGAAGGTCGAAGTGGTGACTCCCGAAGAAAACATGGGCGACATTATCGGCGACCTGAACAAACGCCGCGGACAGATCGCCGGCATGGAATCGCGCGGCAACGCCCGCGTGGTGGATGCCAAGGTGCCGTTGTCGGAGATGTTCGGCTACGTTACGGTGCTGCGTACGATCTCGTCGGGACGCGCTACTTCTTCGATGGAGTTCTCTCATTTCGAAGAGGTTCCTGCGAACCTTGCCAAGGAGATTATCGAAAAAACAAATGGTAAAAAGGAATAATCCGTAGATTTATCAGAATTATGAGCCAGAAAATAAGAATTAAATTGAAATCATACGATCATAACCTCGTCGATAAATCGTCGGAAAAGATCGTAAAGACTGTGAAAGGTACGGGGGCGGTCGTAAGCGGCCCGATTCCGCTGCCTACGCAGAAGAAGATTTTCACCGTAAACCGTTCGACTTTCGTCAATAAGAAAGCGCGCGAGCAGTTCCAGTTGTGCACTTTCAAACGGATCCTCGATATCTACAGTTCGACTCCGAAGACGATCGATGCGCTGATGAAACTCGAGCTGCCCAGCGGCGTAGAGGTGGAAATCAAAGTCTGATCGCAGTACCCAAGTTGAATAACAAACGTTTTTAACAAAAGGCGGAAGGCTTGTAAGGACGGCGGCCTGTTTCGTACGGGCTGCCGGGGCCTTGCAAGTGGACTTCGCCTCCAATACTAATTAACAGACAAAAATGTCAGGACTAATTGGAAAAAAGATCGGAATGACTTCCGTGTTCGGTGCCGACGGTAAAAACATACCGTGCACCGTAATCGAAGCTGGTCCCTGTGTAGTTACGCAATTGAAGACCCCCGAGAAAGATGGTTACTCGGCAGTCCAGATTGCCTATGACGAAACGACCGAAAAACACACCAGCAACAGTTTACTGGGCCATTTCAAAAAGGCCAACACCACTCCGAAACGGAAACTGGTCGAATTCACCAGCTTCGAAAACGAATTGAACCTCGGCGACGTGATCACCGTGGATATTTTCGAAGAGAACGACTGGGTGGACGTTACGGGCATCTCCAAAGGCAAGGGCTTCCAGGGCGTTGTGAAACGTCACGGGTTCGCCGGTGTCGGCGGACAGACGCACGGCCAGCACAACCGTCAGCGCAAGCCGGGTTCGCTGGGTGCCTCTTCGTATCCGTCGCGCGTGTTCAAAGGCAAACGCCTTCCGGGCCGTACCGGCGGAGAGCGCGTTACGGTGCTCAACCTGCGTATCGTTAAGAAACTTCCCGAAAACAACCTGCTTCTGGTGAAGGGTTCGATTCCGGGTGCAAAAGGTTCGTACTTATTAATCGAAGACTAACATGGAAATAGCTATCTATAACGTTTCAGGGAAAGATACCGGCAAAAAGGCCGTCCTGAAAGATGAGATTTTCGGTATTGAGCCCAACAACCACGCGATCTACCTCGATGTCAAGCAGTATCTGGCCAATCAGCGTCAGGGAACCCACAAGTCGAAACAGCGTAACGAAGTGGCCGGCTCGACCCGTAAACTGAAGAAACAGAAAGGTACCGGCGGCGCACGCGCCGGCAGCATCCTGTCTCCGCTGTTCGTAGGCGGCGGCCGCGTATTCGGCCCGGTTCCGCGCGATTACAGCTTCAAGCTGAACAAGAAACTCAAACAGCTCGCCCGTAAAAGTGCCCTTGCCTATAAGGTCAAAGGCGAAGCCCTGACGGTCGTGGAGGATTTCGCGATGGAAGTTCCGAAGACCAAAGAGTTTATCGGCATTACCAAGAACCTGAACCTCGAAGGCAAGAAGATTCTGCTGGTTCTTCCCGAATCCAATGCGAACGTAGCGCTGTCGGCCCGTAACCTGCAGAACGTAAAGGTGGTTTTGGCGTCGAACATCAATACGTACGACGTGATGAACGCCGGCAACATCGTATTGGCCGAAGGTTCCGTGAATGTAATTAATCAAATGTTCGGATTATAGGCTACCGTCCGTCCTAAAAATTAGCATGACACAATGGATATATTAATTAAGCCAATTTTAACCGAGAGAATGGCGGCTCAGGGCGAAAAGCTGAACCGTTACGGTTTTATCGTAGATCCGAGGGCTAACAAACTGCAGATCAAGGATGCCGTCGAGGCGATGTACAATGTGGTTGTTATGGATGTAAATACTCTGAATTACATGGGCAAGCTCAAAAGCCGCTACACCAAGCACGGACTTTTGGTCGGACGCGCCAACAATTTCAAGAAGGCGATCGTCACCCTGAAAGACGGAGACAAGATTGATTTTTACAGTAATATCTAAGAGAGATGGCAGTAAGAAAGTTTAAACCCATGACCCCGGGTACCCGCCACAAAGTGATCGGTACCTTTGACGATATTACTTCGTCTACACCGGAAAAATCATTACTCAGCCCTCTGAAAAGTTCCGGCGGCCGCAACAACAGCGGTAAAATGACCGTCCGTTATATCGGAGGCGGTCACAAACGGATGTATCGTATTGTCGATTTCAAACGTGACAAAGATAACATGAGCGCCCAGGTGAAGACCATCGAATATGATCCGAACCGTTCCGCTCGCATCGCTCTGCTCTGCTATCCCGACGGCGAAAAACGTTATATGCTCGCCCCGAACGGACTGCAGGTGGGACAGACCGTATCGACCGGAGCCGGCGTGGCCCCCGAAGTGGGCAACACGCTGTTCCTCGCGGATATTCCGCTGGGTACGGTGATCCACAACATTGAACTCTACCCCGGACAGGGAGCCGTGATGGCTCGTAGTGCCGGTACCTACGCACAGCTTCTGGCTCGTGAAGGTAAATTCGCTATTATTAAGCTTCCTTCGGGTGAAACCCGTATGGTGCTCGTAACCTGCCGCGCAACGATCGGCGTCGTGTCGAATCCCGACCACAGCCTCGAATCGCACGGTAAAGCCGGCCGCAAACGTTGGCTCGGACGCCGTCCGCGCAACCGCGGTGTATCCATGAACCCGGTCGATCACCCGATGGGTGGTGGCGAAGGCCGTTCTTCGGGAGGACACCCGCGTTCACGCAAAGGTCTTCTCGCCAAGGGTTACAAGACGCGCGATCCTAAGAAGACTACGTCTAAGTTCATCGTATCCAGAAGGAAAAAATAATTTAAAAATAGTAGCATAATGAGCCGATCATTAAAAAAAGGACCATACATCGAGCCCAAACTGGAAGCGAGAGTCATCGCTCAGAACGAGGGAGGCAAGAAGTCTGTCATCAAGACGTGGTCGCGTGCAAGCATGATTTCGCCCGATTTCGTCGGACAGACCATCGCCGTGCACAACGGGAATAAGTTTATTCCTGTATATGTAACAGAGAACATGGTAGGACACAAGCTGGGCGAATTCGCTCCGACTCGCAACTTCCGTGGTCATTCAGGTAATAAGAAAAAATAGTAGGTAAAAATGGGTGCAAGAAAAAGCATAAGAGCCGAAAAATTGAAGGCCGAAAAGAAGCAGACGGCGATTGCCGTACTCCGCGACTGCCCGACCTCGCCGCTGAAGATGCGCATCGTCGCCGACATGATCCGCGGCATGGAGATCAATAAAGCGTTGGGTACCCTTCGTTACAGCAAGAAGGCAGCTTCGATCAGATTGGAAAAACTGTTGCGTTCGGCGATCGCCAACTGGGAACAGAAAAACGAAGGACAGCGTTTGGAAGACAATACGTTGTGCGTGAAAGAGATTTTCGTGGACGGCGGCAAGATGCTCAAACGGATCCAGCCGGCTCCTCAGGGCCGCGCACACCGTATCCGGAAGCGTTCGAACCACGTTACGGTCGTAGTCGATAAAATGGTAGTTAAAGCAGATAAAAAAGTTAAAGCAGATGGGACAGAAAGTTAATCCGATAGCAAACCGACTTGGTATCATCCGCGGTTGGGATTCCAACTGGTACGGCGGGAAGGATTTTTCCAGCAAGCTCGTCGAGGATGCTAAGATCCGCAAGTATCTGAATGCCCGTCTGGCTAAGGCAAGCATCTCGAAAATCATCATCGAACGTACGCTGAAGCTCGTAACCGTTACGATTTCTACGGCACGCCCCGGCATTATTATCGGCAAGGGCGGCCAGGAGGTCGACAAGCTGAAAGAAGAACTTCGTAAGTTGACCGGCAAGGAGATCCAGATCAATATCTTCGAGGTCAAACGTCCGGAAATCGACGCCGTGATCGTCGGTAACAACATCGCACGTCAACTGGAAGGCCGTATTTCGTACCGCCGGGCGATCAAAACCGCCATCGCATCGACGATGCGTATGGGCGCCGAAGGGATCAAGATTCAGATCTCGGGTCGCGTGGGCGGAGCCGAAATGGCCCGTAACGAAACCTATAAGGAAGGCCGTATTCCGCTGCACACGTTCCGTGCCGACGTAGATTACGCGCTCTCCGAAGCCCTGACCAAAGTGGGTCTTCTGGGGATCAAGGTGTGGATCTGCAACGGTGAAGTATATGACAAGCGCGACCTGTTCCAGATCTCGGGAGTCAATGCGCAGGCATCGGCCGGCAACCAGCAGGGCGGCGGTTACCGCGGCGACAAGCCGCGCGGCGGACGCGATAACAAAAAAAGAAAAAATAATAAGTAGGACTTCTTAAAGCGATAATAGCATGTTACAGCCAAAAAGAACCAAATTCAGAAGAATGCAGAAGGGCCGCATGAAGGGCAACGCACAGCGCGGAGCTCAGCTTGCGTTCGGCTCGTTCGGCATCAAGGCTATGGAATCTACTTGGATAACCGGTCGCCAGATAGAAGCCGCACGTCAGGCCATCGTGCGCTGCATGAAACGTGAAGGTCAGATCTGGATCCGTATATTCCCCGATAAACCCATCACGAAGAAGCCTGCCGAGGTACGTATGGGTAAAGGTAAAGGTTCTCCCGAAGGATTCGTCGCTCCGGTTACTCCGGGCCGTATCCTGTTCGAAGCGGAAGGTGTTCCGATGGAAGTTGCGCAGGAGGCGCTCCGTCTGGGCGCCCAGAAACTTCCGATCACCACTAAATTTGTAGTAAGAAGAGATTACACTGAAAATTCGATTTAGAGATGAAAACTTCTGAAATAAGAGAACTTACCGTGGCTGAAATCGAGGAGAGAATCGATGCGGAAAAAGCGAACCTGCTCCGCCAGAAGCTCAACCACTCGGTTTCTCCGGTAGAGAACCCGACCACATTGAAAAAGGCACGCAGGGATATTGCCCGCATGATGACGATCCTTGCCGAAAAGCAAAACGTAAAAAGTTAATTACCCATGGAAAGAAATCTCAGAAAGGAAAGAATCGGGGTGGTTGTCAGCAATAAGATGGATAAATCCGTTACGGTTGCCATAAAGAGAAAGGAGAAACATCCGATCTACGGTAAGTTCGTGAACAAGACGTCGAAATTCGTCGCTCACGATGAAACCAACACCTGCAACCCCGGCGACACCGTGCGGATTGCCGAAACAAGACCTCTCAGCAAGACGAAGCGTTGGAGATTAGTAGAAATCATAGAAAGAGCTAAATAGTCATGATACAACAGGAAAGCAGACTAACGGTAGCTGATAACAGCGGAGCGAAGGAAGTCCTTTGTATCCGTGTGCTGGGCGGAACGGGAAAACGTTACGCGTCCATCGGCGATAAAATTGTGGTGACCGTCAAGAGCGCTACCCCTTCCGGAGACGTGAAGAAAGGTACGGTATCGAAAGCGGTCGTAGTCAGAACCAAGAAGGAGATCAGACGCGCCAACGGATCCTACATCCGTTTCGACGACAATGCCGTGGTGCTTCTGAATAACCAGGGAGAAATGCGCGGAACCCGTATCTTCGGGCCGGTTGCCCGCGAATTGCGTGATTCTTACATGAAGATCATTTCACTTGCTCCCGAAGTATTGTAATTTTTAAAAGATTTCAAGATGTCAGTAAAATTGCATATTAAGAAAGGGGACACGGTGATCGTCAACGCAGGCGAGAGCAAGGGTCAGCAGGGAAAAGTGCTTCAGATCCTTGTCGACGACGAGCGCGCGATCGTTGAAGGTGTGAACATGATCAGCAAGCACACCAAACCCAACGCCAAGAATCCCCAGGGCGGTATCGTAAAGCAGGAGGCTCCGATCCATATTTCGAACCTGCAGCCGATCGACCCGAAAAGCGGCAAAGCGACCCGTGTCGGGCGCAAAGCCGACGCAGAAGGTAAATTAGTACGTTACGCTAAAAAGTCAGGGGAGGAGATTAAATAATGACTTACGTTCCTACACTAAAGAAAATGTACAAGGAGCAGGTGGTGCCTGCGCTTGTAAAGGAATTTGGTTACAGCAGCGTAATGCAGGTTCCCGTGCTCGAGAAGATCGTGATCAACCAGGGCCTCGGCCAGGCCGTCGCCGATAAGAAGATTATCGAAACGGCTCTCGACGAATTGAGCAAAATCACCGGTCAGAAGGCGGTTACGACTAAGTCCAAAAAGGATATTTCGAACTTCAAACTCCGTAAGGGGATGACCATTGGCGCCCGCGTGACGCTGCGTCACAACAAGATGTACGAATTCCTCGAAAGGCTGGTTGCCGTGGCGCTGCCGCGTATCCGCGACTTCAAGGGGATTAACGACAAATTCGACGGTCAGGGCAACTATACGCTCGGAATCACCGAACAGATCATCTTTCCGGAAATCGACATCGATAAGATCACGAAGATTCTGGCATGGAGATCACGTTCGTGACGTCCGCCGCTACCGACGAAGAGGCTTATGCGCTGCTTAAACAGTTCGGCCTTCCGTTTAAGAACATTAAAAAGAACTAAGCAATATGGCAAAAGAATCAATGAAAGCCCGCGAGGTGAAACGCCTCAAACTGGTAGAGCGTTACGCTGCCAAACGGGCTGCGCTGAAAGAAGCCGGGGATTACGAAGGTCTGGCCAAGCTGCCGCGCAATTCGAACCCGATCCGCCTGCACAACCGTTGCAAACTGACCGGCCGCCCGAAAGGATACATGCGGATGTTCGGCATCAGCCGTATCCAGTTCCGCGAAATGGCTTCCCAGGGGCTGATTCCCGGCGTGAAGAAAGCGAGCTGGTAGATATTTTACGATTACGGGTTAAAAATTAGGTGATGAATTACGAATTTTTTTCGTACCTTTAGCGCCTGATTTTTAATCTGTAAATTGTAATTTTTACACAATAACTAATTTTAATAACATGACAGATCCAATTTCGGATTTTCTGACGCGAGTCAGAAACGCGGTGAAAGCCAACCACAAGGTGGTTGAAGCTCCCGGTTCAAAAATGAAACAGGCGATCACGAAGATCCTGTTCGAACAAGGCTATATCCTGGCCTACAAGTTCGAGGAGGATGCGAAGGGTCACGCTGTTATCAAAATTGCCTTGAAGTACCATCCGGAAACCAAGGTGAATGCGATCAAAGGCCTTAAGCGGGTAAGCCGTCCGGGTTTGCGCCGTTACGCCAGCGCAGCAGAGATGCCCCGTGTGTTGAACGGCCTGGGAATAGCTATCGTATCGACTTCCAAAGGCATTATGACCGACAAGAAAGCCCGTCAGGAAAATGTGGGCGGTGAAGTACTGTGCTACGTTTATTAATCTGTAAAAGAGGTAAACGCGATAGTTTGTCGTCCGTATGCCGCGAGGCCCGAACCCGCGGAGGAAGGACTTTTGAAAACCAAATGAATTAAGAAGAAATGTCAAGAATTGGAAAATTACCTGTAGACCTGCCCGCCGGTGTGACGGTTACCGTTGGCGCCGATAACGTGGTGAGTGTGAAAGGACCTCTGGGGCAACTCAGCCAGCAGGTTGATCCGGATATTACCGTGAAGGTGGAAGGAAACGTGTTGCACGTGACCCGTCCGACCGATCAGCCCCGTCACCGCTCGATGCACGGTCTGTACCGTGCGTTGATCCACAACATGGTTGTGGGGGTTTCGAAAGGATACGAAATCAAGCAGGAACTCGTCGGCGTCGGTTTCAAAGCCGAAGCCAAAGGACAGATTCTCGAACTGAGTCTCGGATACTCGCACGATATTTATGTGATGCTCCCGCCCGAAGTCAAGGTGGAAGCCGTTACCGAGAAGAAAGGCAACCCGATCGTGACGCTGAAAAGCGCCGACAAACAGCTCATCGGACAGGTGGCTGCGAAGATCCGCTCGTTGCGTAAACCGGAACCGTACAAAGGGAAAGGTATTAAGTTCGTGGGTGAGCAGCTCCGTCGCAAGGCTGGTAAATCTGCTAATGCTAAATAGTAAAATCGTACAATTATGTCATTGAATAAGGTAGAAAGAAGAGCGCGCATCAAACTGCGCATTCGCAAGATTGTCAGCGGAACGGCACAGAAGCCTCGGATGTCTGTGTTCAGAAGCAACAGGCATATCTCGGTACAGCTTATCGACGATCTGAACGGTGTTACTTTGGCAGCGGCCTCGTCGCGGGACAAGGAAGTGGCAGAAAAAGTGGCCGGTCTGAACAAGGTGCAGGTTGCTGCCCTGGTCGGCAAATTGGCCGCCGAACGCAGCGTACAGAAGGGTATCACCGAAGTATCGTTCGACCGAAACGGATACCTGTATCACGGTAGAGTAAAAATGTTAGCGGACGCCGCCAGAGAGGGTGGTCTTAAATTCTAAGCGATATGTCAAATACGAACATAAAAAAGGTGAGAACAAGCGACCTCGAGCTGAAAGACCGGCTCGTAAGCATCCAGCGCGTTACCAAGGTAACCAAGGGTGGTCGCACATTCAGCTTTTCGGCAATCGTTGTGGTAGGTAACGAAAACGGCGTCGTAGGCTACGGCCTCGGCAAAGCCGGCGAAGTGACCTCCGCCATTGCCAAAGGGGTTGAAGATGCGAAGAAAAACCTTGTTAAAATTCCCGTGCTGCACGGAACGATCCCGCACAAACAGGAAGCCCGTTACAGCGGTTCGCTGGTGATGATCCGTCCGGCCGCTCCCGGTACCGGCGTAATCGCCGGAGGCGCCATGCGTGCCGTGCTTGAGAGCGTCGGTATCCGCAACGTGCTTGCGAAGAGCAAAGGTTCGTCGAACCCGCACAACCTGGTGAAAGCCACCGTTGCCGCGCTGTTGGAACTGCGCGATGCATACAGCGTGGCTCAAGTGCGCGGCGTATCACTCGACACAGTATTTAACGGATAATTCGTCAGGAAATGGCTAAATTGAAAATCACACAGATCAAAAGCCGCATCGGTTCGTCTGCACTCCAGAAAAGGAACCTCGATGCGCTGGGACTTCGCAAGATCAATCAGACCGTTGAGCACGATGATTCGGCTATCATACTGGGCATGATCGCAAAAGTGAAGCACCTCGTAAAAATTGAAGAAGTAAAATAGTTATTCTAATCCACCGCGAAGGGGCGGCCGCGAGGCGGCTCCGGGTCGGTAAATAACAGAAAAACGGATGAATCTTAGTAATTTAAAGCCCGCAGAAGGGTCGACCGGCAAAGAAAAACGGATCGGCCGCGGTCAGGGATCCGGACATGGCGGAACGGCGACGCGTGGACGCAACGGCGCTCAGTCGCGTTCGGGATACTCTTCGAAATTAGGTTTCGAAGGAGGCCAGATGCCTTTGCAGAGACGCTTGCCCAAATACGGTTTTACGAACCTGAAAAGAGTGGAATACAAAGGGATCAACCTCGGTGTTCTGGAAGAGCTGGCAACCAAGAATTCCCTGAAGAGCATCGATGTGGAAACGTTGATCGAAGCCGGTTTCATTTCGAAAAACGACCGGGTCAAAATCCTTGGCAACGGAACGCTTTCCGTAGCGCTCGAAGTTACCGCGCATGCATTTTCAAAATCGGCTGCGGCTGCTATCGAAGCACAGCAGGGTAAGGTTGTAAAACTCTAACTTTTCAGTAATGAAAAAACTAATCGAGACCATCAAGAATATATTCAAGATCGAAGAGCTGCGCAAGAGAATCCTCTTTACGCTCTCTTTGCTTCTTGTATATCGCTTCGGTAGTTTTGTGGTGATTCCGGGTATCAATCCGGCTGCTCTGAACGACCTTCAGAGTCAGGTGGATGGCAACGGATTGCTGGGGCTGCTGAATATCTTCTCCGGAGGAGCATTCAGCAACGCCTCGATTTTCGCGCTCGGAATTATGCCCTATATCTCTGCTTCGATCGTAATCCAGTTGCTCGGAATCGTAGTTCCCTACTTCCAGAAACTGCAGAAAGAAGGGGAGAGCGGCCGCCGCAAAATCAACCAGTGGACCCGCTACCTGACCATTATCGTGCTGTTGCTGCAGGCTCCGGCCTATCTGGCCAATTTGCACGGTACGCTGCAACCTTATGCTTTCGTATTGGGTTCCGGCGCATTGTTCACCGTCAGTGCGACGATCGTGCTGATTGCCGGTACGATGTTCGTGATGTGGCTCGGCGAGAAGATTACCGATAAGGGGATCGGAAACGGCGTGTCGCTGATCATCATGGTGGGAATCATCGCCCGGCTGCCGCACGCGCTGATGGCCGAGTTGAATACCCGTTTTACGGAATCTACCGGTGGTTTCGTGATGCTGATCGTCGAACTGGCGCTGTTGTTCCTGGTTTTCGCGGCTACGATCGCTCTGGTACAGGCTGTCCGCAAGATTCCGGTGCAGTATGCCAAACGGATCGTAGGCAACAAACAGTATGGTGGCGTCCGTCAGTACATTCCGCTGAAAATCAATGCGGCAGGCGTGATGCCGATCATCTTCGCTCAGGCGTTGATGTTCATTCCCGCCCTGTTCAGCAAGTTCGAATCGACCAGTGCGATCGGTACGGCATTCAGCAACTATTCGGGTTTTTGGTACAATCTGGTGTTCGGATTACTGGTTGTGGCATTTACCTATTTCTATACAGCAATTACCGTGAATCCCAACATGATGGCGGAGGATATGAAACGTAACGGCGGTTTTATCCCGGGCGTGAAACCCGGCAAGAAAACGGTCGATTACCTCGATACCATCATGACGAGGATCACGCTGCCGGGTTCCGTTTTCCTTGCGATCGTGGCGATTCTGCCCGCTTTTGCGATGAAACTCGGAATCAACAATCAGTTTGCGCTGTTCTATGGCGGAACCTCGCTGCTGATCCTGGTGGGCGTTATTCTCGACACCCTGCAGCAGATTGAAAGCTACCTGCTCCTTCGTCACTACGACGGTTTGATGAAGACCGGACGGATCAAGGGCAGAAGCGCTTAAGCGGATTTGGTTTTATGATATATCTGAAGACACACGAAGAGATCGAATTACTCCGGGAGAACAACTTGCTCGTGAGCGCTACGTTGGCTGAACTGGCTAAGCACATCAAGCCGGGCGTGACGACCCTCGAGTTGGATAAAATAGCCGAAGATTTTATCCGCAGCCACGGGGCTGTTCCCAGTTTTCTCGGATACAACGGTTTTCCGAACACGCTTTGCATGTCGGTCAACGAACAGGTTGTACACGGGATTCCCTCTTCGAAAACCGTTTTGAAAGAAGGCGATATTCTTTCGGTGGATTGTGGCACATTTATGAAGGGGTTTTGTGGTGATTCTGCCTACACGTTTGCTGTAGGGGAGATTGCTCCGGAAGCGGAGAGTCTGCTCAGAGTCACCAAAGAGGCTCTTTATAAAGGGGTCGCACAGGCGAAACCCGGCAATCGCGTAGGCGATGTCGGCAATGCTGTGCAGGAACATGCCGAAAAGCACGGATACTCCGTGGTACGGGAGATGGTGGGACACGGCCTCGGCCGCAAAATGCACGAAGATCCTCAGGTACCCAATTACGGAGCCAGAGGCCGGGGGCCGCTGCTGAAAGCGGGCATGGTCATCTGTATCGAACCCATGATCAACATGGGGAAACGTGATATCGTTTTCGAACGCGACGGCTGGACGGTGCGTACGCGGGATCGCAAACCGGCGGCTCATTTCGAGTTTGCCGTGGCGATTACCGAGAACGGGCCCGATGTCCTGACGGATTTCGGAATTATCGAAAAAGCAATTAACAACTAAGCTCTATGGCGAAACAAGCTGCTATTGAAAAGGACGGAACCATTATCGAAGCGTTGTCCAATGCGATGTTCCGGGTGGAACTCGACAACGGCCATGTGATTACCGCCCATATTTCCGGGAAGATGCGGATGCACTACATCAAGATCTTACCGGGGGATAAAGTGAAAGTGGAGATGTCTCCTTACGATTTGACGAAGGGGCGCATCTCGTTCCGCTACAAATAGGTAGCCCGGCTACATGAGAGGACAGACCCGGGAGGGAATGTCGCGATTTACAACACACACATTAAGATGTCTGAAAAATGAAAGTTAGAACATCCATCAAAAAGAGAAGCGAGGATTGCAAGATCGTGAAGCGTAAAGGCCGCCTTTATGTGATCTGCAAAAAGAATCCCAAGTTGAAAATGCGCCAAGGTTAGTTAAAAAATTAAAAGTGATTATCATTTATGGCACGTATTGTCGGTGTAGATTTACCCAAAAATAAAAGAGGCGAGATAGGCTTGACCTATATCTACGGTATTGGAAGAAGTACCGCTCGCGCGATCCTTGAGAAAGCACAGATCAGTTACGACCTCAAGGTGAAGGATTGGAGCGATGAGAATATTGCCGCCATCCGTAACGTCATTGCCAGCGAAGGTTACAAAGTCGAAGGAGAGTTGCGTTCGTCGGTTCAGTTGAACATCAAGCGTCTGATGGACATCGGTTGCTACCGTGGGATCCGTCACCGTTTGGGGCTTCCCGTTCGCGGACAGAGCACGAAGAACAATGCCCGCACCCGCAAGGGACGCAAGAAAACCGTAGCTAACAAGAAAAAAGCAACTAAGTAATATCAGAGAGTTATGGCTAAAAAAACAGGAGCAGTTAAAAAGAAGGTTGTCAAAGTTGACGCTCAAGGTATGGCCCATGTGCACTCGACTTTCAATAACGTAATCATTACGCTGACCAATGCAGCCGGCGAAGTGATCAGTTGGAGTTCCGCCGGGAAAATGGGTTTCAGAGGTTCCAAAAAGAATACCCCCTATGCAGCACAGACAGCGGCAACGGATTGTGCCAAAGTTGCATACGATATGGGACTCCGTAAAGTGAAGGTGTATGTGAAAGGTCCCGGCGCAGGTCGTGAATCAGCCATTCGCACCATCCATGGAGCTGGTATCGAAGTGCTCGAGATCATCGATGTTACTCCGCTGCCTCATAACGGATGCCGTCCCCCCAACCGTCGCCGCGTGTAATTGACGGTTTCAGGGATATCCGGGGCTTTGCTGTTACGACAGCGGTGTTCCGGCGATCTCTGGACGGATCGAAACGTTTTGGATGGAAACTCTGAAAAACAAGAAAAATTTCTAACAATGGGAAGATATATAGGACCAAAAACAAAAATCGCCAGAAAGTTCGGCGAGGCAATTTTCGGGACGGATAAGGCGCTTGAGAAGAAGAACTATCCCCCGGGACAACACGGACTTGCCCGTAAACGCAAGAAAGTATCCGAATACGGTACGCAGTTGCTCGAAAAACAGAAGGCTAAGGCGATTTACGGTGTGCAGGAAAAACAGTTCTACAGGACTTACGAAGCTGCGGCTCGTCTGGGCGGTATCACCGGTGAGAACCTGCTGAAGTTGCTCGAGTGCCGTCTGGATAATGTGGTTTACCGTCTGGGGATCGCCCCGACGCGCGCCGCAGCCCGGCAGTTGGTGTCGCACCGCCACATTACGGTGAACGGCAACGTTGTCAATATTCCGTCCTACTCGCTCAAAGAAGGGGATACGGTTGGTGTACGTGAGAAATCGAAATCGTTGGAAGTGATTCAGGACGCTCTGGGCAGCGGTCGTCGCAGCCGTTTCGCATGGCTGGAGTGGGAAGGCGCTCAGATGACGGGCAAGTTTCTGTCGAAGCCCGAACGCGCCGACATTCCGGAGAATGTCAACGAGCAACTGATCGTGGAACTGTACTCTAAGTAGTAATTTAATCGAGGAGCAATAATTATGGCAATATTAGCATTTCAAAAACCTGAAAAGGTAATCATGCTCGAATCCACCTCTTCTTTCGGACGGTTTGAATTTCGTCCGCTGGAACCGGGATTCGGGATGACGGTCGGCAACGCACTGCGCCGCATTCTTCTTTCTTCGCTGGAAGGGTATGCGATCACGACGGTGAAAGTGGCCGGCGTAGACCATGAATTTGCTGCTATCCCCGGTGTTATGGAAGGAATGCTTGAGATCATTTTGAATCTCAAACAGGTACGTTTCATTAAAACCGTCGAAAGTGCCGACAGTGAAAAGGTGCGGGTCAGCGTAGCCGGCCAGACCGAACTCACGGCCGGGTACATTTCGAATTTTCTTACGAACTTTAAGGTGTTGAATCCCGATCTGGTGATCTGCCGGCTCGATGCGGACGTAAAGCTGCAAATCGAGTTGACGATCGGCAAAGGGCGCGGATACGTGCCCGCCGAAGAGAACCGTCCCGCCGACGCGGAGTTCGGTCTGCTTCCGATCGATTCGATCCACACACCGATCAAGAATGTAAAATATTCGGTCGAAAACTACCGTGTAGAGCAGAAAACCGACTACGAGAAACTCAACTTGGAGATTACGACGGACGGTTCCATTCACCCGAAAGATGCACTGAAAGAGGCTGCTAAAATATTGATTCATCACTTCATGCTCTTCTCAGATGAAAAAATTACACTGAACCTCGAGGAAAACAGTGCTACGGAGGAATTTGACGAAGATGTGCTTCACATGCGTCAGCTGTTGAAAACCAAACTTTCCGATCAGGATCTTTCGGTGCGTGCGCTCAACTGCCTGAAGGCCGCCGAAGTGGAAACCGTGGGAGATCTGGTGCGTTTCAACCGGAACGATTTGCTTAAATTCAGAAACTTCGGTAAAAAGTCGCTCTCCGAGCTCGACGATTTGCTGACGAATCTGAATCTCCATTTCGGTATGGACGTATCGATCTACAAGCTGGACAAGGATTAACCGGAACTGCGACAGTAACGGGTCTGATCCGGACTCCCGGCGAAGGAGGATCGGTTTTTAACCTGGAAGCAAAAATTTAAGATCACGTAATTATGAGACATAACAAAAAAATTAACCACCTTGGCCGGCAGGCAGCGCACCGCAAGGCGCTGTTGGCCAACTTGGCAAACTCCCTGATCCGTCACAAACGGATCAATACGACGGTTGCCAAAGCAAAGGCTCTGAGAATGTACGTCGAGCCGTTGATTACCAAATCCAAACTGGATACGACTCATTCGCGTCGTGTTGTTTTCAGCTACCTGAAGGACAAGCAAGCCGTTGCCGAGCTGTTTCGCGAGATCGCTCCGAAGATCGCCGACCGTCCGGGCGGTTACTGCCGGATTCTGAAGACCGGTTTTCGCTTGGGGGATGCTGCCGAGATGTGCTTCATCGAACTGGTAGACTTCAACGAAACCTACACGAAGGAGGCGAAAGTGGCTGAAAAACCGAAAACGCGTCGTAGCCGTTCGGGTGCTAAGAAAGCTGCCGAACCGGTCGAAGCCGCTGCGGAAACGGTCGCTACCGATACCGAGGCTCCTGCGGAAGAGGTCAAGAAAGCGCCTGCAAAGAAGGCCGCCGCAAAAAAGCCCGCTGCTAAAAAAGCGGCGGAAGAGGCTCCTGCCGAAGAAAAGGCTTAATAAAACGTTGCTTCATACGAAGAGCGGGGATTCCAAGAATCCCCGCTCTTGTTTTATGCCGGTACGGCTGCCGAAATGCGGAGGGATACGTGCCGTTCGGCCGGACGACGTTCGGGGATGTCGGTTGCTTCGGGCCGAATACCTGACCGCGCGGTTTCCGGAAGATGCGGGCCCTTTATGTTTTTACGCCGCCGGGAATGTGGATCACGACATGGCCGAGATTCCGATGTGCGATTTCCGGAAGGCGATCCTGGATTTTATGGCGCGGTTTGTGAAGGGAAAAAGCCGCTGGCGCTCGATACCGGCGAAACGCGTGCCGACCGGGCGGAGGCGAAAAAAAGACTTTACGATGCGGGATTAAGTCACGGCCTGTTTCGTACCTGTGCTGGACCGGAAGCGGAATATTGAGGTCGGTCGGAGCCGATGTCGTACGGATTTCCGGTCGAAATTCTCCGGAAAACAGACAATATTCCGACGCATTTTTTACCGGATTCAGGGAAACGACACGTTGTAAAACTTGTTTAATCCGGCGCGATGCACTATCTTTGAAGCGTTTTCGATTTCTGCTGATGCCGGGTATTCGCCGGTAAAAGCGTTGGAAATACGAGGGGGCCCTTAGGTGGCGGCGTTGCGATCGAAACAGATAAACCGATTATAAACTAATTTAAGGAAAATTGTCATGGGACAGATTATCAGTGTTCATGCAAGGGAAATCCTCGACTCGAGAGGAAATCCGACGATTGAAGTGGAAGTAACTACCGCAAGCGGGGCTGTCGGCCGTGCAGCCGTTCCGTCCGGAGCCTCTACCGGCGAAAACGAAGCGCTCGAACTGCGCGACGGCGACAAGGGGCGTTATGGCGGAAAAGGCGTGTTGAAGGCCGTTCAGAATGTGAATGAAATCATCGCCAAGGAGATTCTCGGTATGCAGGTGACCGATCAGGTCGGCATCGACAAAACGATGATCGCGCTCGACGGAACCGCTACCAAGAGCAACCTCGGCGCCAATGCGATTCTCGGCGTGTCGCTGGCTTGCGCTCATGCCGCGGCCAATTTGCTCGGTATGCCGCTGTACCGCTATATCGGCGGAACGAACGCCAAGACGCTGCCTGTTCCGATGATGAATATCATCAACGGCGGTTCGCATTCGGACGCTCCGATCGCGTTTCAGGAATTTATGATCCGTCCGGTCGGAGCCGCTTCGTTCCGGGAAGGGCTGCGCATGGGCGCCGAGGTGTTCCACGCGCTGAAGAAAGTGTTGCACGACCGCGGACTGAGTACGGCCGTAGGCGACGAGGGCGGTTTCGCTCCGGCTCTGAACGGTACCGAAGACGCGCTGGAATCGATCATCGAGGCGATTAAGAAAGCCGGTTACAAGCCGGGCCGCAAGTGCGAAGGCGGCGATGTGGCTATCGGTATGGACTGCGCCTCTTCCGAATTTTACAAAGACGGTATCTACGACTATACCAAGTTCGAAGGCGCCAAAGGTGCAAAACGCACCTCTGCCGAACAGGTCGCTTACCTCGAACAGCTGATCGCGAAGTACCCGATCGACTCGATCGAGGACGGTATGAGCGAAAACGACTGGGACGGCTGGAAAGCGCTGACTGACAAGATCGGCGACAAATGCCAGTTGGTCGGCGACGATTTGTTCGTAACGAATGTGGAATTCCTGAAAAAAGGGATCGAGATGGGCTGCGGCAATTCGATTTTGATCAAAGTGAACCAGATCGGGTCGCTGACAGAAACGCTCGATGCGATCGAAATGGCTCACCGCGCCGGTTACACTTCGGTTACGTCTCACCGTTCGGGCGAAACCGAGGACGCAACGATCGCGGATATCGCGGTAGCTACCAATTCGGGCCAGATCAAGACCGGTTCGCTGAGCCGTTCCGACCGGATGGCCAAGTACAATCAGTTGCTCCGCATCGAAGAAGAACTGGGCGACGAGGCGATCTACGGGTATACGAAGATTTACAAGAAATAAGACTGTTTTCCGGCTGTCGCCGGGGCAAAGAAGAGGAAGCGTCCGCAAGGCCGCTTCCTCTTCTGCTTGAAGAGCGGTTATCTCGTAATGGACAGTGGTTTAGCCGGAGTCGGAATATGTAAAAGGCAGGCCCCGTGAGGGGCCTGCCTTTTGTATGCGGTTACGGATTGTATCCGTAAATTCGAAAGATTTTTTTAGTGACAACCGCAGCCGCAGCCGCCGTTCCCCTGTTCGTGATCGCAACCGTCTCCGCAACCGTCTCCGCATCCGCAGTCGCATCCCCCGGCGGGATGCCCCGTCATCATGTCTTCCGGCGTGGCTTCGCGCACTTCGACGATCGTCCCCGAAAATTCCAGCGCTTTGCCGGCCATCGGGTGGTTGAAGTCCATCGTTACGCTGTCGTTGCCGACCGCTTTCACGACGCCGACCAGCCGGTTGCCCTGGTTGTCGCTCATCGGAAGCTGGTTGCCGATTTCGAGCATACCGTCCTCGATTTTACCGTCGACCATGAAGACCTCTTTGGGCAGTTCGACCACGGCGTCCGGAATCACTTCGCCGTAAGCGTTGGCGGCGTCCAGGCGGAATGCGAAAGGATCGCCTTTGCCCAGTCCGGCGAGGTTCGCCTCGAATGCCGGCAGCAAGAAGCCGGTTCCGTATACGAATTGCAAAGGGCTCTCGGCTTTGACCGTTTCAACGACCTGACCGTCGACTTTCAGCTGGTAGCTCAGAGCCACGAATGTTTTTTCTCCAATTTTCATTTTATCTTTTTTTAAGTAAATATTTATTCGGTTTCATACAGGATGCCGCAGGTGCAGCAAAGATTACGATCCCCGTAGCCGCCGTCGATCCGGCTGACATACGGGAAAAACTTGTTTTCGCGGAGCCGGCGCAGCGGATAAAAGGCCTTTTCGCGGCCGTAAGGATGATTCCAATCGTCCGCACAGCCTTCCGCTGCCGTATGCGGCGCCATTTTCACGACGTTGTCGTTCGCATCGGCCTTCCCGTCGCGGATCTCTTCGCACTCCCGTTTGATCCGTACGAGCGCTTCCATGAAACGGTCCAGTTCAGCCTTCGGTTCGCTCTCGGTGGGTTCCACCATCAGCGTTTCGGGGACGGGGAACGAAAGGGTAGGCGCATGGAATCCGTAGTCCATCAGCTGCGTGCGATATCGGCGCATTCCGTGCCGTAATCTTTGCGGAAATGGCGCAGGTCGAGGATCGCTTCGTGCCCGACCCGTCCGGTTTCTCCGGTGTAGAGCACTTCGTATTCTCCTTTCAAAGCGGATGCCACGTAATTCGCCTGCACGATCGCCGTTTCGGTGGCGCGTCGCAGGCCGCTTTCGCCAAGCATTTTGATGTAGCCGTAGGTGATCGGCAGAATCGAGGCGCTGCCGAACGGCGCCGCCGCAACGGAAGTGATTCCGTTTTCGCCGCCCGTTTCGACCAGCGGATGGCTCGGCAGGAATTCGGCCAGATGCTGCGCGACGCAGATCGGTCCGACGCCCGGGCCGCCGCCGCCGTGCGGGATGGCGAACGTCTTGTGCAGGTTCAGGTGGCAAACGTCGGCCCCGATGTATCCGGGGTTGGTCAGCCCGACCTGCGCGTTCATATTCGCTCCGTCCATATAGACCTGTCCGCCGTTGTCGTGCACGATGTCCACGATCTCGCGGATACGGCTTTCGAAGACTCCGTGCGTCGACGGGTAGGTCACCATGATGCAGCAGAGTTCGCTGGCGTATTGGCCTGCTTTGGCTCGCAGGTCGTCGATGTCTATGTTCCCGTTCGTGTCGCAGGCCACGGTCACGATTCGCATACCGGCCATGGCGGCCGAAGCGGGGTTGGTGCCGTGCGCCGAAGCGGGGATCAGCGCGACGTTGCGGTAGCCCTGCCCGCGGCTCTGGTAGTAGGCGCGGATTACCATCAGGCCGGAATATTCGCCGTTGGCACCCGAATTCGGCTGAAGCGATACGGCGTCCATTCCGGTGATCGTCGCGAGGTCTTTCGACAGTTCGTCGATCAACTCCCGGTAACCTTCCGCCTGGTCGGCCGGGACGAACGGGTGCAGGTCGGCCAGTCCGGCCAGGCTCAGCGGGAGCATCGTTACGGCCGGATTCAGCTTCATCGTGCACGAGCCGAGCGGGATCATGCCGTCGGCCAGCGAAATATCGCGGCGTTCCAGTTTCTTGATGTAGCGCATCATGTCGGTTTCGCTGCGGTAGCGCTGGAAGACCGGTTCGGTCAGGTAGGGCGACGATCGCAGTACGTTTTTCGGAAAATCAGCCGTTTCGGCGATTTTCTTTACGACCGGCGCTCTTTTTCCCGCCGCTTTGGCGAACAGGGCGACGATCGCGTTCACTTCGTCTGCCGTCGACAGTTCGTCGAACGAGATCCGGACGCGTTCCTTGTCCGGGTAGAAAAAGTTCATCTGCCTTTCGAGGGCCGCCGTGCGTATTTTATCGGCGTCGGCCGCCACTTCGATCGTGTCGAAGAAGTTCCGAGCCGCCGTTTCGTATCCTAGTTTTTCGAGTGCCGCCGCCGCCGCCGCCGCATGGCCGTGCGTATGCAGCGCGATCCGGCGGATCCCTTCCGCCCCGTGGTAGACGGCGAAGAAACCGGCCATACTGGCCAGCAACGCCTGTGCCGTGCAGATATTGGAGGTCGCCCGTTCGCGCTTGATATGCTGTTCGCGGGTTTGCAGCGCCATGCGCAGCGCCTTGTTGCCGAGCCGGTCGACCGATACGCCGATGATGCGGCCCGGCATATTCCGTTTATAGGCGTCCTTCGTAGTCAGGAAAGCGGCGTGCGGGCCTCCGAATCCCATCGGAAGGCCGAACCGTTGGGTCGATCCCACGGCGATGTCCGCGCCCCATTCGCCGGGGGCTTTCAGCAGGGCCAGGGCCAGGATGTCCGCCACGGCGGCGACCAGAACGCCCCGGCTGTGTGCTGCGGCGGCGAAATCGTCGTAATCGCAGATCGCTCCGTTCGCTGCCGGGTACTGGACGATCGCCCCGAACTCGCGGCCGGAAAACTCGTACCCGTCGTAGCTGTCGCAGACGATTTCGATGCCGAACGGTTCGCTGCGCGTCAGCAGCAAGTCGAACGTTTGCGGAAAGATGTTTTCGTCGACGAACAGAATGTTGCGCCCCTGTTGGACCGCTTCGCGCGAACGCAGGGCGTACATCATCAGCATCGCTTCGGCGGCGGCCGTCGCTTCGTCCAGCAGCGAACAGTTGCCGACTTCCATGCCGGTCAGCGAAATGACCGCCGTTTGGAAATTCAGCAGCGCTTCCAGTCGTCCCTGCGAAATTTCGGCCTGATAAGGCGTATACGAGGTATACCAGGCCGGATTCTCGAAAACGTTCCGTTGGATCACGGCCGGCGTAGCCGTTCCGTAATAGCCCATGCCGATCAGACTGCGGTAGAGCTTATTTTTGCCGGCAATCGCGCGGATATGGGCGGCGAATTGGTATTCGCTCATTCCTTGCGGAGGCAGGTTTAGCGGTTTTTTCAGTCGGATCGCATCCGGAATCACCTGTTCGATCAGCTCTTCGGTGCTGCGGACTCCGATCGTGCGGAGCATCTCGGACACTCCGCGTTCGTCGGTTCCGATATGGCGTTTGATGAATGGGTCTTGTGACATGCGTTCAGCGTTGCAGTGGTAAAACGAGAGACAAAGGTAGTAATCCGCAGCGAATTACGGCGCAGAACCCCTCCGTCGTCCCCGGAAATTTTGAACAATTTTTGATAAGTTCGCGCAGAAAGCTGTCCGGCAGGATGTTACGCTTGCGCCGGGAACATGTCTTTCTTTAGTATTCGAAACAGCTTCCGCCGATAAATTCGCGCAGGATGGAGGTCGGCGGGATCTCCGCTTCGAATCGGTCCATCGAGGTGAAGTGATCGAGGAATTTCAGCAACCGATGCGCTTCGCCGAATTCGGGCACCGTGTCCGGAACTTCGCGCAGCAGCGGCCGCACGTAGTCTTTCAACACGGAGAGTTCGTAGAAAAGCGACGAGTTGAACATCAGGTCGGCCTGTTCCTGGTTCGGGAAAATATGCTTGTCTTCCCCGCGGCGGACGCTTTCCCAGCGACGCAACGTGTCGGTAGCGCTGTTGCCGCGGGTACGGTGATCCCGCACGATGCGGCGGATCAGCCGGCTGTCGGTCGTGGCGATGCGGTTCAGGTTGTCCATGGCGATCGACGTGAGCGCCGAGACGTAAATTTTGAACTTCATGTCGGCGGCGACGTGCGGCGTGAGTTTCGGGTTCAGGCCGTGGATTCCTTCGATGACGAGCACCGAGCGCTCTTCCATTTGCAGCGGCTGTTCGTGGAACTCCCGTTTCCCGGTGATGAAGTTGTAACGCGGGATTCGTACCGTTTCGCCTTTCAGCAGCCGGTTCAGATGGTCGTTGAACAGTTCCACGTCGACCGCTTCGAGGGCCTCGAAATCGTAATCGCCCTTTTCGTCGCGCGGGGTTTTTTCGCGTTCGACGAAGTAGTCGTCGAGCGAGATCAGCACCGGGTGCATACCGAGGATGCTGAGCTGGATGCCGAGCCGTTTCGAGAAAGTCGTCTTGCCGCTCGACGAAGGACCCGAGATCAGCACGATCTTCGCCCCGCCTTTCTGGTGCTGTATGGCTACCCGGTCGGCGATGTAACCCACGCTTTTTTCGTGCAGGGCCTCGCCCATGCGGATCAGCTCGCCGCCTTTGCCTTCGAGAATCTTCGAGTTGAGCGCCCCGATGTTCGAGACGCCGATGATATCGACCCAGCGCGCGTATTCCTTGAAAATCTTGAACATTTTGCTCTGCGGCACCTCTTTTTCGAGCTGCGTCGGCGCGGTGCGGTCCGGTACGGCCACCCGGAACCCTTTATAGTATTTGTGCAGGTCGAACAGGTGGATGTATCCGGTCGAAATGGCGAGTCCCCCGTAGAAATAACCGACGATGTCGGCCATCTTGTAGAGAGTGACGTACAGGTGCGGACGCGTGACGAGTAGGGCGATCTTGTCCTCGAGTCCCATTTGGCGGTACGTCTCCACGGCCTCTTCGCAGGTCACGCGCTGACGCACGATCGGAATGTTCTGTCCGATGATGTCCTGCATACGCTCTTTGATCCGGCCTATTTCGGTTTCCGGAATATCTTCCATGCCCTCTATCTCGCAGTAAAAGCCCTTCGCCACGGCATGTTTGATGTGGAGCTTCCGATCCGGGAACAGGTCGCATACCGCTTTGTCCAGAATGAAGAAGAGCGTCCGCTGGTAAACGCGCATACCTTCGAAATGCGTGATGTCGATAAAGCGGACGGTCAGCGGCGAATAGATCCGGTAAGAGAGTTCTTTGAGGCGGTTGTCGACGTAAGCCGCCAGCAGCGGGGTGTCGTTCCCTTTTTCCAGCGACAGCATCTGCGCGACCTGCAGCAGGCTGGTGCCCTGGTTGACGAATAGGTTGGCGCCCGTGTTTTCGCAAAATATTTTTACGGTGTCGTTCATAATCATGTTTGATTGAGTAAAGATAAAACGTTGTAAAGCGTGAAACAAGTATATAAAGATACGGACTTCGGGAATAATATTCAAATAAAGAAGGTTTTTTAGGGCCGCAAAGGCGTTCTTTATTGTGAATCCTTCATAATTTATTATCTTTGCACCGCTTTGTTGTCAAAGCTCTATAAATAATGTCTAACGTATTAATTTGCAAAACACACAAATGACAGCTAACAACGAAAATCAGGAAAAGAAAAAAGCCGCTCAACCGGTGGCAGCCGCTCCCGTAAATCTCGACTCGTTCGATTGGGATGCTTACGAACACGATCTGGGGGTTTACAACGACTCTAAGGAAAACATCGAGGCCAAATACGACCAAACGCTCTCGAAAGTGCAGGTCGGCGAAGTGGTCGAAGGTACCGTGATCGGTCTGAACAAGCGCGAAGTGGTCGTGAACATCGGTTATAAATCGGAAGGCATCATTCCGATCGGCGAATTCAGATACAATCCCGAACTGGCCGTAGGCGAGAAAGTGGAAGTTTACGTAGAGAGCGCCGAGGATAAGAAAGGCCAATTGCTCCTTTCGCACAAAAAGGCGCGTCAGTTGCGTTCGTGGGATCGCGTGAACGAGGCCCTCGAAAAAGACGAAGTGATCAAGGGTTACATCAAGTGCCGCACCAAGGGCGGTATGATCGTCGACGTATTCGGCATCGAAGCGTTCCTGCCGGGTTCGCAGATCGACGTGAAACCGATCCGCGATTACGATATCTATGTGGATAAAACGATGGAATTCAAGGTCGTGAAGATCAACCAGGAGTTCCGCAACGTGGTTGTTTCGCATAAAGCACTGATCGAGGCCGAGCTCGAAGCGCAGAAGAAGGAGATCATGTCCAAGCTCGAAAAAGGACAGATTCTCGAAGGTACCGTCAAGAACATCACTTCCTACGGCGTATTCATCGACCTGGGCGGCGTAGACGGTCTGATCCACATTACCGATCTGAGTTGGGGCCGCGTGAACCATCCCGAAGAGATCGTTCACCTGGACGAAAAACTCAATGTCGTGATCCTCGACTTCGACGATGCCAAAAAACGTATCGCTCTGGGTCTGAAGCAGCTTTCTCCGCATCCGTGGGATGCCCTGGATACCGAACTGAAAGTCGGCGACAAGGTAAAAGGCAAAGTGGTGGTTATGGCCGATTACGGCGCGTTCATCGAAATTGCTCCGGGCGTAGAAGGTCTGATCCACGTTTCGGAAATGTCGTGGAGCCAACACCTGCGTTCCGCTCAGGAATTTATGAAGGTGGGCGACGAAGTGGAAGCCGTTATCCTGACGCTCGACCGCGAAGAACGCAAGATGTCGCTCGGCATCAAGCAGCTTACTCCCGATCCGTGGGCCGATATCGAGAAGAAATACGCCGTCGGTTCGAGACATACCGCCAAAGTGCGTAACTTTACTAACTTCGGCGTGTTCGTGGAGATCGAAGAAGGTATCGACGGCCTGATCCACATTTCGGATCTGAGTTGGACGAAGAAGATCAAGCATCCGGCCGAATTTACGCAGATCGGCGCTGAGATCGAAGTGGTCGTTCTCGAAATCGACAAGGACAACCGTCGTCTGAGCCTCGGTCACAAACAGCTCGAGGACAATCCGTGGAACGCGTTCGAAGCGCAGTTCGCCGTCGATTCGATCCACCAGGGAACCGTTTCCGAACTGACCGAAAAGGGCGCCATTATTTCGCTGGGCGACAACGTGGAAGGTTTTGCCGGTTCCAGGCAGTTGGTGAAGGAAGACGGGACGACCGCCAAAGAGGGCGAAACGCTCGATTTCAAGGTGCTCGAATTCTCGAAAGCTACCAAGCGGATTCTGTTGTCGCACACCCGTATTTTCGAAGAGGTGAAAAAACAGGAGGCGCAGGCAGAAAAGAACGAACGCCGCAAGGCCGACGACGCAGCGAAGGAATCCGTGAAGAAGATCAACGCGTCGGTCGAAAAGACGACTCTCGGCGACATCTCTTCGCTGGCCGAACTGAAAGCTCGTATGGAAGAGAGCGCAGCCGAAGCCAAACCGAAGAAAGAAGCTGAAAAGGCCGAATAATATGAATTACTATGACGTTTCGGGTTACCATATTGGGTAGCGGTTCGGCTCTGCCGACTCCGAGACGGAATCCCTCTGCTCATGTACTGAACGTACATGAGCAGTTTTTTTTTGGTCGATTGCGGGGAGGGAACCCAGGCCCGGTTGATGAGCTGCGGGATCAACCCGCTGAAAATAAATGCGGTATTTATTTCGCATCTGCATGGCGATCATGTTTACGGGCTTTTCGGGCTGATTTCGACACTCGGGCTGACGGGGCGCCGCACGCCGTTGCAGATTTTCGCGCCGCGGCCGTTCGACGAGATCCTGGCGGCCCACCGGCGTTATTTCGATACGGAGTTGCCGTATGAAATCCAATGGAACGAAGTGCGGACGCGCCGCAGCGAGTTGATTTACGAGAACAAAGTGCTCGAAGTCCGTTCGGTGCCGCTGCGTCACCGGGTGCCCGCCGCCGGATTCCTGTTTCGGGAGAAGACGCCGCCGCTGAATGTCCGCAAAGAGGCGGTCGCGCGGTATGGGCTCGGGATCGCGCAGTGTGTCGCCGCCAAACGCGGCGAGGATGTCGCGCTGGACAGCGGCGAGACGATTCCGAACGGTGAACTTACCTATTTGCCTTACCGGGGGCGCAGTTACGCCTACCTGAGCGATACGCTGCCTTCGGCGCGTGCGGCCGGGCTGGTCGGGGGGGTCGATCTGCTGTATCACGAAGCGACTTTCGCCGCCGGGGATAAAGCGTTGGCCCGACAGACCGGGCATTCGACGACGGTGCAAGCTGCGCAGGTCGCGGAGAAAGCCGCGCGCGCCGGTTGCTCATCGGACACTTTTCGTCCCGGTATAAGGATGAGAGCCTGCTCGTAGAAGAGGCCCGCGGCATATTCGCAGCGGCGGAAGCCGCCGTCGAAGGGGCGAGTTACGAGATTCCGCTTAAACGGGAGCCGTAAGCGGACGGTCGCCGCCGTGTCCGGGCGATTGCCGGCGGGACAGTTTGCGGTAGCGGCGGTAATAGAGCCATGCGGCGATACTGAGTCCGAAGATGAACCCGATCCACAGGCCCGAAGGCCCTATGCCGAGCGTGAAGGCACACAGGTAGCCGACCGGCAGGTTGATCAGCAGGTAGGAGACGAACGAGTAACTCATCAGTACCGCTACGTCCTGCATACCGCGCAATACGCCTACCAGGATGATCTGCAAACTGTCGGACAGTTGGTACAGCCCGGCGAAGATAAAAAGCTGGCCCGCGATGGCCACGACGGCCGCATCGTCGGTGAACAGCATCGGGATCCGGTATCGGAACAGGATCAGGCAACTCATCGTGACGACCGCGAAAGCGAGCCCCAGATGACACGAACCGGCGGCGGCGAGCCGTATGCCTTGCCTGTCTTTGCGACCGTAGGCATGACTGACCAGGATGGTAGTCGCCGTCGAAATGCCGACCTGCATCATGTAGGCCATCGTGCCGACCGACAGTACGATCTGGTGTGCGGCCAGTTCCGAAGGGCCGATCCAGCCCATCATGATCGACGACAGGGCGAAAGCCATCACTTCCAGCACGACCTGCACCGAAATGGGCAGTCCGACCGACAGCAGTCGGCGGATGTTTCTCCACGTTTGGACGGTACGGGAAAAGAAGGCGAAATAGCGGCGCACCGACTGGTTCCACAGGAAGTAGGCCAGCATGAACAGCGGCATACAGATCCGTGAAATCAGCGTGGAGAGTCCCGCCCCGGCGGCTCCGAGTTCCGGAAATCCGCCTTTGCCGAATATCAGCAAATAGTTGAATACGATGTTGATTGCGTTGGCGATCAGCACGACGGCCATGCCGGTGCGCGTATTTCCGACTCCTTCCAGGAATTGCTTGAAAGAGAGGTAGACCATATAGGGAATGATGCTCCATGCCAGGTAACGGTAATAAGGAACGGCCAGCCGCACCACCTCCGGCGATTGTCCCATGTATTCCAGCAGGTCGCCCAGCATCCACAGGACGCCGAATAGCAGCAGACCGACCAGCGAGTAGAGTACCAGCGCGTTTTGCAGCAGTCCTGCGGTGGTGCGGATTTTCCGCTGCGCATAGGCTTCGCCGGTCAGCGGCGTCAGGCCGAGCGACAGACCGGTGCCCCAGAACAAGAAGATCGTGAAGACGGCTCCGCCGAACGATACCGCCGCCAGCGGCAGCGCGCCCAGCCGAGCGACCATCAGGTTGTCCGACAGTTGTACGATGACCTGACCTATCTGAGACAGCACGACCGGACCGGCCAGCGCGAGGTTGGCTTTGTATTGCGGGATCCACTTGCGGAGGCTGGCGGTACGGTTCATGCGGTTGCGGTTTGCGGAGTGCAAAGGTAGGTCGAATCTTTCGGATTGGCAACCGAAGCGCCGGGGACGACATAAAAAAGAGAGACGGAAACCATTGGTTTCCGCCTCTTCGTGAGTTCGATAGAAGGTGTTTATCCGGTTCAGGAGGCTATGGTGCGCGTTTCGTTTCCGGGAACCACCGTGAATTTGATCTGGCCGTTTTTGCAGTCGACCATGATCCGGTCGCCCTCGTGCACCTCGCCCGATATGATCAGTTCGGCCAGCGGGTCTTCCACTTTGTCGAGCAATACCCGTTTCAGCGAGCGGACTCCGTAGTGCGGGTCGTACCCTTCGCGTACCAGACACCGTTTGGTCGCGTTGTTCACTTCGACCGTGTAACCCTGGTCGGCGATCCGCCTGTTCAGGCTGCCGAGTTCGATGTCGATGATCCGCAGGACGTCTTTTTCGGTCAGGGTTCCGAACGTTACGATGTCGTCGATCCGGTTGATGAATTCCGGGGCGAAGTTCCGTTCGAGGTTCTTGCGGTAGAGCGACTCCCTGTTCCGGTCGTCGGATGTCGGCTTGCGGGTCGTATTGTAGCCTACGCTTTTGCCGCGTTGCATAACCTCCCGCGATCCCACGTTCGAGGTCATGATGATGATCGTATTGCGGAAATCGATCAGGCGTCCCAGTCCGTCGGTCAGTCGGCCTTCGTCGAAAATCTGCAGCATCAGGTTGAATATGTCGCTGTGCGCTTTTTCGATCTCGTCGAACAACAGTACGCAGTAAGGGCGGCGCCGTACTTTTTCGGTTAGTTGTCCTCCTTCGCCGTAGCCGACGTAGCCCGGAGGCGAACCGATCAGGCGGCTTACGTTGTGCTTCTCGGAATATTCGCTCATGTCGATGCGGATCATCGCTTCCTCGCTATCGAACAGGTATTTGGCCAGTTGTTTGGCAACATGGGTCTTGCCGACGCCGGTCGGCCCGACGAACATGAATACGCCGATCGGACGGTTGGCGTCCTTCAGCCCGGCCCGGCTGCGGCGGATGGCCCGCGTTACGCGGGAAACGGCCTCGTCCTGTCCGATGACGACCGATGCGAGGTGAGCGTCCATCTCTTTGAGCCGGCGCTGTTCGCTGTCCGAAATGCGCGTTACCGGAATACCCGTCATCGAAGCGACCACTTCGCAGATCGCCTGCTCGTCGATCTCTACCGGACATCGGGTCATCTGCTCTTTCCACTGCGTTTCCATCTCTTGCAGGCGGCTGCGCAGCGCGCTTTCACGGTTTTTCAGCGTGGCGGCCGCGTCGTAATTCTGCATTCGGATCGCTCGGTTCTTTTCGGCGCATACCGTCTCGACGTCGCGTTCCATCGAGGCCAGCGGTTCGGGCGTCTTGACTTTGAACACGTGGGCGCGGCTGCCCGCTTCGTCCATCACGTCGATCGCTTTGTCCGGGAAGAAGCGGTCGGGCACGTAGCGTTGCGTCAGGTGGACGCAGGCTTCCAGCGCCGCTTCGGTATAATGAACGCAGTGGTGCGATTCGTAGTGTTTCTTGATGTTGTTCAGCATACACAGCGTCTCTTCGGCCGACGGCTGTTCCACGATGATCTTCTGAAAACGCCGCTCCAGCGCGCTGTCGCTCTCGATATTTTCGCGGTATTCGCTCAGGGTGGTGGCTCCGATGCACTGCAGTTCGCCCCGGGCCAGCGCCGGTTTCAGGATGTTGGCCGTGTCGAGCGACCCTTGCGTGCTGCCGGCGCCGACGATCGTGTGGATTTCGTCGATAAAGAGGATCACGTCGCTGCCGGAGAGTTCCTTCAGCAACAGGTTGATCCGTTCTTCGAACTGTCCGCGGTATTTCGTCCCTGCGACCAGCGAGGCGACGTCCAGCGAGAAGATCCGTTTGTGCAGCAGTGCGTGCGGGACTTTCTTCTGCGTGATCCGCAGCGCCAGCCCTTCGATGATGGCCGACTTCCCGACGCCCGCTTCGCCGATCAGCACCGGGTTGTTCTTTTTGCGCCGGCCGAGGATCTGGATCACCCGTTCGATTTCGGCGTCCCGGCCGATCACCGGGTCGAGTTTGCCTTCGGCCGCGCAGTTGGTCAGGTCGACGCCGAACTGGCCGAGCATACTGTCTTTGGCCGCCGGTTGCCCGTCGGTCACGGCGATACGCATTACTCCCGATACGAGTCGTTCGGGGTGTTCTCCGTTCTCTTCGCCGAGCAGCGAGAGATATTGCATATCCTCGTAGTAGTCCTCGTTGGGAGGCATGTCGCCGAGGTAGGAGACGATTTTTTCCGAAGTCACATTGTACAGCACCAGTATCCGCGAGCTGCGCGAGCTGCGGTCGTCGACGATGACCTGCAACAGGTGTCCCGTGTTACAGGTGTCCTGCACCATGCAGGGGCCGGACATACGCATCTGCTCGAGCAGCGCGTTTTCGTCGAAACGGACGTCCGGACAGGAGATGTTGAGCGGGGTGTCCGGCAAAACGACCGGGCCCAGTTCCCGTTCGAGACGTATTTTGATCTGATAAAGTTCCCATTCTTTCAGCAACCTTTTCAGCAGGTGAGATGCGTGCCCTCCTTCCTGTTTCAAGATAGCCAGAAACAGGTGGTCGAGGGTTACCTCATCGGCGTGACGTCGGCGTGCTTCGCGGCATCCTGCCGCAAAAACAGCCTCCAGCGTCTTTGTTTGCTTTACTTGCATAGCGTTTTCTCTAATTTTAATTTCGTGAAGATAACGCCGGAATATTCGGGTTTATTATGATGTCGGACGCCGGGGCCATTCTCCGACTTCCAGCTCCCGGATGTCCTCTCCGTCGATTACGAGCCGTATGGCCGTCCTTACCTGGTGAAAGCCAGCAATCCCTGCGGCCCCGGGATTGATATGAAGAAGACTGTTTTTTTTATCGTACATTACCTTCAGAATGTGGGAATGTCCGCATACGAAGATTTTCGGCCGGTGCATCCGCAGTTGCATTTCCACCCCGGAAGCATAGTGCCCGGGATAGCCGCCGATGTGGGTTATCATCACTGGAACCTGTTCGCATTCGAACAGCTCCCACCGCCGGAATGCCACGCGCGTCTGCCCTCCGTCGATGTTGCCGTACACGCCGTGCAGCGGCCTGAAGGCGGCAATGGCGTCGGCCGTTTCGATGGAGCCGAAGTCTCCGGCATGCCATAGTTCGTCGACGTCTTCGAAAAATTTCCGAAGAGGCTGATCGAAAATACCATGCGTGTCCGAGAGAATTCCTATGCGTTTCAAAGCCGGTGCGATCTTAAAAATTGTGCGGGAAAACGATTACCTTTGTAAAGATAACATTTTTTCTTTATGCAGACAAATATACCATTGGCGGAACGGTTGCGTCCGCAGTCGCTCGACGACTACGTCGGACAGGCCCATCTGGTCGGCGGCGGCGGGGTGTTCCGCCGCTTTCTGGAGACGGGCAACGTGCCGTCGTTTATCCTGTGGGGACCGCCGGGAGTCGGCAAGACGACGCTGGCGCGGCTGGTGGCGACGGCTCTCGACCGGAAGTTTTTCACGCTGTCGGCGGTCAATTCCGGCGTGAAAGAGGTGCGCGAAGTGATCGAGCAGGCCCGCAAGAGTCATTTCTTCAATACGCCGGCGCCGTTCCTGTTTATCGACGAAATCCACCGTTTCAACAAGTCTCAGCAGGATTCGCTGCTCGGCGCCGTCGAGCAGGGCGTGATTACGCTGATCGGCGCGACGACCGAAAATCCGTCGTTCGAAGTGATCTCGCCGCTGTTGTCGCGTTGTCAGGTCTATGTGCTGAAGGCGATGGAGGACAGCGATCTGCAACGATTGCTGGATCGCGCCGTCGCTGCCGACACGGTGCTCCGGGAGCGGGGCGTGCGGGTCGAACAGACCGGGGCGCTGTTCCGTTTCAGCGGAGGAGACGCCCGCAAGCTGCTGAACATTATCGATATTCTCTGCAATGCTACCGAGGGAGAGATCGTCATTAACGACGAAAACGTGACCGAATGTTTGCAACAAAATATCGCTTTGTACGATAAAAACGGCGAACAGCACTACGACGTAATCTCGGCTTTTATCAAATCGGTGCGCGGCAGCGATCCGAACGCGGCGATCTATTATCTCGCGCGGATGCTCGCCGGCGGCGAAGACCCGAAGTTTATCGCCCGGCGGCTGGTGATCCTGGCGTCGGAAGATATCGGTCTGGCCAATCCGAACGGGTTGTTGCTGGCCAACGCCTGTTTCGAAACGGTGCACAAGGTCGGTATGCCCGAAGCCCGCATCCCGCTGGCCGAGGCGACGATCTACCTGGCTACCAGTCCCAAGAGCAATTCGGCTTACCTGGCGATCGACCGGGCGCTGAAATTCGTGAACCAGGATACGACGAACCATCCCGTCCCGCTGCACATCCGCAATGCGCCGACCAGGCTGATGAAAAATCTCGGCTACGGCGACAATTACAAGTACGCCCACGACTTTGAAGATCACTTCGCCGACCAGGAGTTCATGCCGCAGGGCATGGAAGGCCGCCGGTTCTACGATCCGGCCGACAACCCGAAAGAGCGCGAAATTGAACAGCGGATCAAAAAACTCTGGAAAGGAAAGTATTGATAGCTAGAAGTAAATCTTCATAATATGGTATTTTAAAAAACACCTTAGAAATATTCTTTTCCGATTGTTTAATGCCGCAAAAGGTTTTTTTTCAGTTCTTTTTGCGGTATTTTATTTTGCTTTTTGCGAAAGGATAATATAACTTTAAAGACAAACCAATATAAGAATGCCTATGGATCGATTGTTCTGAAAAATTTAGAATGTAATTAAATGTAAATGAATTGATGTGGATTATTGAATTTAAAGAAAAAAATTATGAAAAAAAGTATTTTGGCAGCTATCCTTTTAAGCGGAGGATTTATTGCGGTAACGATGCATATGAAGCGTAATGATCCTAATGTTGGTGATTTATTGTTAAAGAATGTGGAGGCCTTGTCTGGGGATGAAAGTTCGGAAAAATTTAAATATCCTTGTAGTAATGGGATTTATTTTGATACTTCAAAAACGATTTCCAGTGTTAGATATTGTGGATCATGTGGTTATGTTGATGCGTCGAATACATTTGATCCGAGTGAATGTTCTCTGTAATTGAAACTTGTTATTCTTCTCGAATTTATTGTATGAGAAAAGTTCTATGGGCTGTGCTGTTTGCTTCTCAGTTGTTTTCCAGTTGTCGTCAAAAGGTGACTATAACCGAGAAAATGGCTTTCCCTCAAGAAAAAAGAGTTCAAGCCGTTAAATTTCCGGTGGGTGACGTAATGAATCCTAGTTACATGATCCAAAAAGGAGATTATTTGCTTGTTCGGAGCGGACAGCCAAAAAAACAATTGTTTGTCTTTACAGTGCCGGATTTAAATTTTGTTTGTGCAACTGGAAATAAAGGGAAAGGGCCCAACGAAATTCCTTTCCCTCCGATGTTGGTCGAGTCGCGTACGGATACCCTTTATGTTTTTGGATATGCATACAGACATTTGAAGAGTTTGAAGGTGGACTCGGTAGCTCGTGTCCATTTGACCGAACGTTATGAAATTCCGTTGTACGAAGCTTTTAATCATATGCATTTGATTGATGATTCGGTGCTTTTGTATGAAACGGTTATGCTTCCTCAATATGCGGTTTACAAGTATGATCTGAAAAATCGTAAAAGCATAGACGAACTGAAGATCGAACGGGAAACCCCCGAAAGTGAACTTACGTTCGATACCAGCAGGGGGTATATGGCGGCTAACGATTCGGTAATGATATACGTTTATTTGTATAAAAACCAGATCGATATTTATGATGTAAAGGATTTCAGGCTGAAGCGGCGGATCGTCGGAGTTTATAAACCTCAGAAGCCTGCATTTCGGAATAAAGAATTGTATTATTTGGGGGTTATTCCGGGGGATAAATATTTTTATGCCTTGTTCAAAGGCGAGCGAACCGAAAAAGGCGAAAACCGCAGCAATACGATCGAAGTGTACGATTACGACGGCAATCCGGTCGCTCTGTACCGGTTCGATATACCGCCGTTGTATTTTTACCCGGACGAAAAAAACAATTGTATCTACGCCACGCATCCTTCCTGCATGGATACGTTGCTCCGGTATGATTTATAAATTTTCATTTCTACCCCAAGAATCGACGTTTTCTCATTAAAGCATCGTTAAAAGTCAATTTTAACGATGCTTTAATTTTGCTTTTCGCTTCTAAAAGAGTAACTTCACGAAAGTTTGGCAGGATACTGCTATATATAAATGTCTGCGCGGATTATGAGGAAACTTTTATGGGTATTGTCGTTTGCCGTACTGTTTTTTTCGTGCGGCAACCGCGATACGGTCGTTACTGCAAAGCGGGCCTTTCCGCAGGAGAAAAAGATCCGGGCCGTCCGTATTCCGGCGGGTGAAACGATGAATCCCGGACACATGCTGCAAAAGGGGGATTATCTTCTCATTGAGAGTATTCTGTCTCCGAAAATGTTGTTCGTTTACTCCGCACCCGATTTGCGGTTTGTTTGTGCGACCGGGAATAAAGGAAACGGGCCCGATGAGTTTCCGAGTATCCCCTTTCTGATAGATTCGCAAACCGACAGCATATATGTGTTCGGTTACGGTCTTCGGTATCTCAAGTCGATGGCAGTCGATCCCGCTGCCGGTGTCCGTCTCACCGAACGGTACGCTCTCCCTTTTCACGAGGCTTTTAACAGTATGCATTTGTTGAAGGATTCTGTGCTGGTTTACCAGACCGTTATGCCTCCCCAGTATTCGATTAAAAAGTACAATCTGAGGCAAAACGAGATGATCGGCGAATTGAAAATGGAAAGAGAGAGTCCTCAAGAGGAACTTGCGTGGGATCTTAGCAGGGGCAAGATGGCTGCGAACGATTCCGTGATCGTTTATGTATATCTGTATAAAAATCAGATCGATCTGTACGATCTGGAGACTCTGGAATTGAAAAAGCGGATCGTGGGGGAGTATAAGCTTCAACAGCCGACGTTTAAAGATGAGGAATTGTATTATGTAAGCGCCTTTGCCGGTAAAAAATATTTTTATGCTCTGTTCAAAGGCGAACGGAATGCGGAAGGTAAAAATCCGAGCAATACGATCGAGGTGTACGATTACGACGGCAATCCGGTGGTTCGTTACCGGTTCGATATGCCGCCGCTGTTTTTTTATCCGGACGAGAAGAACAATTGTATCTACGCCACGCATCCTTCCTGCATGGATACGTTGCTCCGGTATGATTTGTAGGACGGCTGCCCGGTCGGCGGGAGGGGAAGTGACGATTACGTATTTTTTTGCTGTGACCGGCTGGAACCGTACAGCATTTTATCGAACTGATCGGAACGTTTGCCGACGGTTTTATTCATCCGGCAGGGTTTTGTATTTATAGAAAAATATCACGGGATTGGCATCGTCCTTCATTTTTTTCAATTTATCCGATTTGTTTAAGTTTTTGGAAAATAGATTCAGGGAAAAGCCCTCCATGAAATTTCCTATTGCATTTGTATTGACATAATAATATACACCCTCGTTACCGGCGCAGCCGAACTTAGGAAACCATACGTGCATATTATCTTTTTCAAAAAGCAGGTCGTCGGCAATCGTGTCGTATAGTTTCGTTTCGTTCGTTTCCGTATCGTACGTAGTAAAAGTCGAAGTCAGGCCGTTGCGATATACGAAGTAGATACGACCGTCGTGTTCGAAATAGCTGTTGATATCGAAAATCTTATTTTTTGAAAATATGTAATCGAATACCGAATGGATTGGAGCGTCTTTTTCAATCGATTCTATATCTTCCGCGGTCATGATATCTTCGCTTTGCAAAGAAAGGTAAGGCATTACCTTTTCGCGGCTGATGTAAATAATGGTATTCATGAATACTTGCATGAACCGTGAAGATTCTTCGTTCACGGTGTAAAAAACATGGTCATGGATATAACTGGGATTCTTCCATCCTTTGTTGTACTGCGTTGCATTTAAAAAAGTACTTTGTTGTTTGCCTTTGCAGGTGTCTAATTTTTGTAATAAAAAGTCCCGTTTCGATGGAGCCAACGTATATACGTCCGTGAAAATAACTCCGTCGTTATATTGGATGTGGTAACTTCTCATAGGAGTATCCTTAAAAAAACGGGATGGCAGCAGAGTAATGCAAATATCACTACAATAGATATTTAGCATTATTATCCCGGAGGTAGTAAAGCGGTCAAACCGCAAGGAAAGGCAGAGTTCGGAAAGAGTTGCGTTACTAAATCGTTACCGCGGCTTTTTCCGGACTTTATTTTTAATGTATTATTTTTCAGGTTGTTGCGCCTTGTTTCACAGCATCGGATAACTCTAATCAAAGTAATTTTACATCAAACAATTAGAGTTATGGCACGAAGCACTTTTAAAGTCCTTTTCTACCTGAAAAGGCAAAACGAAAAAAACGGCAAAGTCCCTGTTATGGGGCGTATTACCATCAACGGCACGATGGCGCAGTTCAGTTGTAAACTGAACATCCGTCCGGCGCTTTGGGATTCAAAAGCAAACAAAGCTGTCGGAAAAAGCGTGGAGGCGCAGCGCATCAACGAGACGTTGGAGAACATCAAAACCAACATCGGCAAGCAGTATCAGCGTATCAGCGACCGGGACAGCTATGTAACCGCCGAAAAGGTTAAAAATGCTTGGCTCGGCATGGGCGGCGAATGCAAACTGCTGATGCAGACTTTTGACGAGTATTTGCAGGAGTTCGGAAAACGTGTGGGCAAAGACCGGGCACAAAGCACCCTCGAAAACTACCAAAAAGCCTATAAACATCTCTCTGTGTTCCTTTTACAGGAATACCACCTGTCGGATATTCCGTTCAAAGAGTTGAAACGGGATTTTATGGATAAGTTTGTTGTCTTTATGTCCAATCATCTTGGTTTGCGGTCGGGTTCCATGCAAACCTCGATTAAGAAACTACATCTGATGACCTATACTGCGTTCCAAAACGGCTGGATTGCTGCCGATCCGTTTGCCGGATTTCGGTTTAAGGCTGAATACCGCGACCGTCGCTATTTGTCCGAAACAGAAATGCAGGCCGTGATGAACGTACAAGTACCGAACTACAAAACCGCGATAGTAAGGGATATCTTCATGTTCTGTTGCTTCACGGGTATGTCCCATATTGACGTAAAGGCACTTACCCACGCCGATATTCACACGGACGAAAGCGGCGAAATGTGGATTATCGACAACCGCACCAAGACGGGAACGCAGTTCCGTGTGAAACTGTTGCCCGTCGCGCGGCAGCTTGTTGCAAGGTACAGCCATCTGTCTTTGCCGGGGAATGCGGTTTTTCCGGTAAAAACCTGTAAGACAATGGATAACTCTATGCGTCATGTGGCCCGTCATGCGGGCTTGTCGTTCAATCCCACGATGCACGAGGCCCGGCACACGTTTGCCACGACCGTCACGCTGTCGCAAGGCGTGCCGTTGGAAACGGTCAGCAAAATGTTAGGACACAAGCACATTACCACAACGCAGATATACGCCAAAATCACGAACGACAAGATCGGGCGGGATATGGATGCGTTGGAGGCGAAAATAGGAGATAAATTCAAAGTCGTATAGTAACGAATTCCAAGCAATAAAAAAGCGGGGCTTCCGGGATTTTTGGCGATCCCCGAAGCCCCGCTTTTTTATTGAACGCCTACGGTTCGTTACACCGTATCGTGTGGTATTTACGAATCGTTCCGACAATGTTTCCGATCCGGCTCAGCGGGAAGCGTCCTCAGATTCCTGCACACCCTTTCCATCCCGGCGGCTTTATAGCTGTAAAACGCCGAGTCTTTGGACGGCCTCTTTTAGCAGCGGAAGCATTTCGGGCAAAGCATTGAAATGCAGAATAGGAAGCGGTATGAAAAAATAATTCCGCTTCTGCAGCTCCACGATATAATGCAGGGTTTCCTGAAACAGAAAGAAATCTTCGATGATCTTTTCGGAGGGTGTCCGGTACGAATCGTCTTTGAGCTTGGCGGCATAAATCTGGTCGTGATAACCATAGGCGCACGAATAAACGGCGAACGGCAGGGTGCTGTCCGGATCGGCCTTCCCGTCGGCCATGTCGGAGAGTAATTGCTGCGGATCGGGTGCGACCCATGCCAGCAGCAAATCGTCGGGAATGTAGCCATATCCGACGGTCGTAACATCGTGGTTCCTAAAAAATGCGACGCTCGATCATAATAAGCGACAGCGATCGGCGAACCGTTAAAGAATTGATTTTTTGTTTTCATAATTTTTTATATAAAATGAGTGTTCTGGCGTTTATCTGATCTTCATAATCTCCGTGACCAGCCGGTCGTCTACGTTGTGGTTATACCTGCGTGCGGCCCGGTGTCCGCAGATATTCAGTATTTGCATTTCCCGGTTCCGGGCCTCGGAAACCGTACTGGCCGTGCCGCCGGATTCGCCGTTGAAGTAACAAACCAGCATCGAGGCGTGGTCGAGCATCGCCCGGTTGCGGTCGATATAGTCCCTGTTGGACGTATAGCGGTCGTACAGGCAAATGCTGTGATCCGCTTCTTCCATTATTTCGTGGTATAGTCTTTTGTCTGCATCGGGGTACTTCGCTTCCTGTCCCGGAAACGGCATGACGGCGATCAGCCGCACACCGGGGAAATCCGGCTTTACCGACAGCACGGCCCATGCCGCCCAGAGGTCGAAGCCCATCGCCATACCGCACAGGAATGTGTCGTACCCCTGAGCGTACAGCAGCCGCACGGCCCGTTCGGTGCGGGCGATCACGGTTTCCTGTACCCGGAGACGGTTCTCCCCGCGTGCCGACGCATATATTTTATAGGAACGGTGTCCGGTAAAAGCCACCGTCCGCACGGGATCAATAAAAGTTCCGAATGTTCGATCATCTTGTAGAGCCGCTTCCAATTTGCATTGGTCGTTCTTTTCACGGCTTCTCATTTTAAGATGCGATCGAAAGGTTGAAGATGCCGAATGACGGCGAACCGCTTAGCGATAATGTCTTGTATTTGCACAGGCATGGATGCAGAATTTAAATAGGTTGGAAAATATGCGCCCACGATACCGCCGTTGCAGAACAGATTTGTCTTGTGCAGAGATAAAAAAAGAAGGCGCGGTGTCAGCTCCTTTTGGCAGGTCTTTGGGAACCTTGAATCGGAAGCTGTCCTGCGCCCAAGTTAGTCCTACCCGGAAACGGGTAGGACATAACGAGGACTGACAACTTTTATACCCGATTCAAACAACCTCCGAAGAGGCCCCAAAGTTTGCCAAAAGTATGAAGAGTTGTTTACCTTATTTATAATGCGATCAATGCCGCTATGTAGTGTTATTCAAATACAAAGGTAACATAATTTTTTGTTTTTTATTAATGAAGTCTGTTATCGCAGACCTACTCCGTTATCAAAAGCAAATATATATAAAATAAATTTCAATGACAAATACATGAAAGTAGAATATGTCATTATTCAGGTTCTTTGTTATATGAGAAAGCAAAGACGCAATGACATATTACTCGGGATGATCGCGAAAAAGCTTGTCGATCTGCGTGAAAACGAAAATCTGTCACAACAGAAAGTTTATATTCATACCGGAATAGACATGGATATGGTCGAACGGGGAGAGTATAATATTACGTTGAGTACGCTTGCCGATCTTTGCGATTATTATAACATATCATTGGAAGATTTCTTTAAAGGCATGCCTAATCCATAAAGAATAAAATTATGAATAATCAAAGACATAATGAATTCTTGATGACCCAAGTGGCGAAAAAGCTGAAAGAGTTGCGAAGTGTGAAAAAATTGACGCAGGCAGAAGTTTACCGACAAACTAAGATACATATAGGGCGCATCGAATCGGGAAATTCTAATATTACAATGAGTTCTTTATCCGAGTTATGTAAATTCTATCAGATTTCTTTTGAAGATTTTTTCAAGGAGATTAGAACGAAATAAGAAACGGCGGACTGAAAAGTCCGCCGTTTCGTTTGTTTACCGCTCCTTGTTTGATCGGTAGTTCTGTTTCAACACTTCACGTATTCCCGCTTCGGGATAGAGGAACACCCGCCCGCTGACCGCCGTGTAAGGGATCTGCCGCGTGTCGCGGAGCGTCTGGAGCGTCCGGGGCGAAAGGTGCAGATACTGGCACACCTCGCTCCCGCTGAGGTAACGTTCTTTGCAGATCGACGGCGTGTAGTTGTCCGCCGCCGTTTTCATAGCCCGTTCGGCCTCGCCGATCAGCGCGAAGGCTTGCCGCACCTCGTTGCTGTCCATCGTCAGATAATCCAATGCCATCGTTTACGCTTTTTTCCGTTTGGTTTTCGATTCCAGATAGGCCGCCACGTCCGCCTCTTTGTAAAAGTATTTGCCGCCCACGCTGGAAAAGGGAATGATCCCCCTTTCGCGGTAGCTTTGCAGCGTCCGCTTGCCGATGTCCAGCATGAAGCACACGTCCTGAGAGTCGATTCAGCTACTGTCCGTCCCCGGAGCGTATTTGCGTTCCAACTGCCGCGCCTGCGCCGACAGCGATTCCAGTTTCCTGACGAGAGCTATTCATACCTTCTCGTCGATGCAGATTGCATTCATAATTTAAAGTTTTAAGTGAATAAATAAGTAATTATATGTAAGGCTTCCGCCCGTTACAATAGTAACCGTTCTTGCGTTCGCTTAGTACACCCTGTCCCCCGTAGTCCCTTCCAGACCGTTCGGGGCCGTCCGCGCGGCCAATATAAGCCGGTTTTCCGCGTATCCGCCGCATCCGCTTCCCCGTGTCGTGTAAAGTCACGTTTTGTCCGGAATTGACCGAATTGAATTCCGGAAAAAAACGAATCGCCCGCCGGAATCGACCGTTTAAATAGATCGGTAACAAGCTATTCGGATAGCTATATAGCTATCCGGCTAAATAGCTAAGTATCTAACCATCTTTCCGGCTATCCGGAAATCTTTGCAGACGGACATCCGTGTGTAGTGTCGGCGCGTCTGCCCGTGTGTAGTCGTGTAGCGTCCGACTACACGCACGCCGTTCCGCCTCGCGTGCCCTATTCGCCGTGCACCCCTGTTTCCGTTCGTCCGTACAAATAAAGCACGCGAATCGGCGGATTGTTTACCCCTTCCGACTGTTTCCGGTTATTTCCGGCGGTTTTGCCGTTCGCATCCTTGTTTGCCTGCCGGATCGGAAAGATAAAGCGTCCGGCAGCAATCGTGGCCGTACCGGGTACGGGACGAAATAATCCGCTCGGTACGTTCGTATCTTTGCTGAAACCTAACACGCAATCTTATGCCGATGCAACTTTATTTCCCCGCCGACGCTTCCCGCGTTCCGGCATGAAGGGCAGCGCAATTCCCTGCCCTGAATCCCGATCTTCACACTTGCCCCGTTTCGGGCTACTGAATCCCGTTCCGCGACCGCCCGCGCCCCGGCGGGAGCACCGATGCCGCACGTCCCGCACGTCCCGCACTCGCCGCCCTTTGTTCGCGCCGACTCTGCGCGGCGCAACAAGCGGGACGGCTTCGGCGTGCCGTGAACGGGGCTGACGCCCCGGCATCGGAGGCTCCCGAAACCGGAGGAAGCAAGGTTGTACCCGGAGGCCCTCGAAACTCCCAGCCGGGAGCTTCTCGGACACTTCCGGGCAACCTTGCCCTGCGGGGCTGTCCCGTTCGGCGCGCTCTCTGCGGTCGCACGACGAACCATCCCCCGCTTCCGTCGGTCGCAGGGGATTCGGGACTTCCGATGTCTGCGACATCGGCGGACGGCTCCCGTCGCTGCGCTCGGTCGCTCGACCGCAATTCCGGCTATCGCCGCCGTTCCTTTAGTCTATCTCTAAACTCCGGACGCGATGACAGAGGGTAGGAACAAAGGCGGCAGACCGCCGATCGCTAAGGCCGAAAAACGTTCCGAGGAAATCAAATTCCACGTTACGCCGGACGTGAAACGCCGACTGCAAGACGAAGCAAAAGCGGCGGGCGTCGATTTGGCGACTTACTGCCGGGAAAAGGTGCTGACCGGACGACCGCCCCGGCGCGTTCCGCCCGAAGTGCTCGCGGCAATCGCCGAACTCGCCCGGCAGGGAAACAACCTGAATCAACTGGCACGGATCGCAAACTCCGAAAAAAGCGTTGCCGGAGTCGTACCCCGGTTGGTCGGACTGTTGGACTTTTACGACAGTGTAGTAAAACGGATAAAAGGATATTTCCATGATCGGTAAAATAGTAACCGGAAAGAGTTTCAAAGGCGCGGTCGGGTACGTGATGAACAAACCCGGCGCGCGGCTTCTTTCGTCGGACGGCGTGAATACGTCCGATACGCGGGAAGCGATCCGCAGTTTCAATTTCCAGCGCAAAGCCCGGCCCGAAAAGGCCGAGGTCGTGGGGCATGTCTCGTTGTCGTTCCATGCGGACGATGCGCCGAAGCTGACCGACGATCTGATGCGGCAGTTGGCCGGGGAATACATGCAGCGGATGAACATTACCGATACGCAGTATATCGTCGTGCGGCACGGCGATACCGGACACCCGCACCTGCATATTATCTACAACCGGGTAAAGTACGATGCGAAGCTCGTCCGCAAGCACAACGAGCGTATTCGGAGCGTGGCGGTCTGCAAGGCCATCAAACAAAAATACGCGCTGACTTTTTCGGAAGGCAAAAAGAACGTCGATGTCGAAAAGCTACACGGGCCCGATCTGGTCAAATATGCGATTTACGAAGCGATCAAAGACGTGTTGCCCCGCATTCAGTCCGTCGAAGCGTTGGCCGAAGAACTGAAACGGCAGGGCATTGTAACGACGTTCGTACACCGGGGCGGCGATCCGGGAAAGGAGGTGCAAGGACTGACTTTTACCCGCGGCGGCATCACGTTCAAAGCCTCGCAGGTAGACCGGAAGTTCAGCTATGCCAACCTGACCAAAACCGTCGAACAGAATAAGGCCGAAGCGGAGCGAAAACAAAAGGCCGAGGAACAACGCCAGCGGAAAACCCGGCAGCGAAAGGAAGCCGCCGAACGCCGCAGGCTGGAAAAAAACGAAGCCTTCGAAAAGCAGTGGAAAGAGTTTATAAAAGACAGCATCATAGACTCCCATGTAGGGCCGGACACGGAAGAACCGGATAACCGGGCCGAAGGGCAGGGACAGAAACCGGAGTGCGATCCCGTATTCCGGATGCAGATACCGACGCCGACACCTATGCTGCTGGACACGCCGGATACACCGGATATTCCGGATACGCGCATTACCCAGATCGAAGGCCGGAAACTGACGCCGCAACAGCAGGACAAATTGTATTCGCCGCAGGGATTCACGTTTACCTACCGGAAGAACGGTTATGAGCGCACCGTTTGTTTTCGGCCTTTCGCGCAGGAGAACGGCCCCGATATACTTACCCACGAAATCCTGTCCGAGCGAAAGATCAGTAACAATCCCGTTATTTTCGGCGTACAGCTTACCGACGAACATGTCCGGCAAATCAGGGACGGACAGTATGTTTATCTCGAAAGCATGAAGCGCAACGACGGAACCGTCTCGCCGGGCTATCTCGTAATGGACGACCGACTAAAACACGGGTGGGCGTTCAAGCAAGCCCCTGACAACTGGATAAAGTTCGGGAAGTACGAAATGCGGGAAATGGACAAAACCCTGATCGAAGCGGGATACGTTGCCCGCGCCCTCGTAAAGTGGTACGGAATCGGTCAAACCGCAAGGCCGTTCCTTTGGAAAGAAAAAACGACGGATGCAGAATACAAAGAATCATGGAGCGATCCCAGAAAACCCCAAAACGCCCAACGCCTCGCCGTCAGACACGTCCCGTCCGTAAAGCCCCGGCAGGAACAAAACACCGAACAGGACGAAAACAGGCCCAAAATCAGGAAAAGCAGGGGGATATAATCCCCCTTTCCAACCGACCGCAAAGATACAGATTACCGGGATAAGGGACAAGGCTATACAAGCGCCCGTGCCGGGCGGCCTTGTCCCTTATCCCGCCAATCTTGGGCTGGTCGCTACCGATTGGAAAGGGTGGCCCGTGTGCAAACTGTTCGAACCCGAATAGCTCATCTATATACCCCTCTTTAGAGCCTGGGAAGATCGTGATATATTGCTACCGGGGAGAGAAGTTTTACATGCGAGGATAGGAATCAACTTAACTTCTGCCAAATTTTTGACTTAGATTTTCTTTTACGAAAAAGAACTTTCAAGTCAACGGGACACCCGCTTGCATTTTCCGCTGATGCGTTCGATGTCCAGACGCAGGATCGCGGTACGATGGAAAGATTTTTCGGCATATTTGCTCCCGGTCTCCCTGAATTCGGGCGAATATTTTTCCACGAGAAGTTCGAGTGCGCGCATCCGTTCATTGTTGTTTTCGACCAGGTCTATGGGGCCGAAGACAAGTACGCTCTCGTATTCGGTCGTAAATTTTGCGGGTTGCGGAGCTGTGTGTCCCACGACACAGAAACAAGCCTGGTCGGATCGGGCAATGCGCCGCAACTTTTCTCCTTCTGGTGCACAATGGAAATAAATGCTTTCCCCGGATAGCACGAAATTGATTGGAATTCCGTAGCCGCTCTCTCCTCCGAGGGCCAGAAACCCATATTCGCCGGTCATCAATAATTCCAGGGCCCGGTTTTGCTCCAAAAGTCGGTCCCTGCGGCGAACGGTCGAGTTGTCGTATTTATCCATCAAATTCATAACTCCCTTTTCGTACAAAGGTAGTTTTTTACGGAAGGGTAAAACGTAACAGATGTTACGGCATCAAAACCGTCAACTCAATACACGTGAATACTCCCTTGCGCCGAAGGTAGGTAATTGACCCCGACCCAGGTAATCAGCAGCAGGATAAACGCCACGGGTAATACCCATGCCGTAAGTCGGGGATGTACCGGACGCAGGCGCATATGGATATACGCGAGGTAGACGCCCGCGGTCACGAATGCCCAGGTCTCCTTCGGGTCCCACGACCAATAGTGTCCCCAAGCAGCTTTGGCCCAGAAACACCCCATCAGCATTCCAAGCATCAGAAAGCCGAATCCGGCATAGACCAGATTATCCATCAACCCGAACAGTTTCGGATCGGATACGCTCCGGCCAAGTTTTCGGATTTGCAGGAGGGCGGCGATGGTCGCCGCGCCGAGCATGGCGTAGGAGAGGATATAGACCGTTACATGGGGCACGAACCAATAGCTTTGCAGGGCGGGCATTAGGCTTTTGGAGTGTATCTCCGGCTTGAGCAGGTTGATGACCCCAAAAACGATCGCCACCAGTGCGCTGAATGACAGCAGCCACGGGTATTTCCAGTGCTTGTAGGTGACGTATCCTACCAGTGCGAGGAAAAACGAGTACCAAAGCCGCGTTTCGCCCATCGTGCGCAGGGGCGGTCGTTCCAGTCCCACCCACAGCGCAACAATAAAGGCGGCGAACACGGCGATACCCAGCAGCATCAGCCACTCCGCAGCTCTCCTTGCTGCAGGCTTGTATATTAGGGTTCCGGCTCCGCCCCACAGCAACATTGCGGGCAGGGCAAACCAGATAAAGCTACTCCACGTCATCTTTCGTCTCCTTTCTTTTACGGCCGCTCCACAGCATGCACACCGATCCGGCCATCAGCAGAGCCAGTCCGACATAAACCGGGACAAGCCACGGATCGTAAACCAGTTCGATGCTCGTGTAGGACGACATCTTGCCCGCCCCCTTGTCATAACCGTATTGGTAAAACATCCACGCCCCCATCCTCAGCGGTTTGTTCTCTTCGAGCAAGGCGTGGGACTGACGCCCCTCCTCTGTATAAACTTCGATGTCCGACACGTAACGCCTGGGTTCCGGGCCAGTCATCACCATGGCATGGCGGTCGTCGAGGTTCAGCGTCATGTAGAGCTGCGCCGCGTTTCCCGCGCAGACCCAGCCCTGTATCCGTTCGTCCGTACTCCGGTTCCGCACCTCCACGCGAGCGGCCGGAGTGGCTCCCGGCATCGGAGCCTCGCGGTAGGTACTGTCGCCGTGGCGCACGGCTTCATGGATATATTGCAGCAAATGCACCTGCCACTCGCCGAGCATACCATCCGGCTCTTTTTCGTCGATCTGAAAATAGGCCGGCTTTCCTTCCGGAAGTACGGACCCGGACGTGCGGTCTATCACGGCCAATTTGGGAGGATATTCCTCCATGCGGAAGTCTTTCAACCCAATGGCCACAGGAAGGTCGAGTACCCGTCCGTCCTCGCTGTAAACCCGCCACTCGGTCTCTCCTTCGCGGATGTGCATCACATAGCGTTTCATGTCCGCCGAACCGAGTCCAGCGGCCAGCAGGACGATCCACAGTCCGGCATGGTTCAGATAAAAGGCGTAATCCCGAAGACGGAAGGTCGCCAGACGGCGCACAAGGAGCACTCCCAGGGAGAGGAGCGTCAACAGGTAAACCAGTACGAAAGCCCACGAGGAGGTCATCTTTTCGAAACCGAATCCTTTCGATTCCGGGGTAACCGCGCCCGACGGAACCTGCGGGACAAGCCCCATGACAATACCCAGTACCACGAAAGTACAGATCAGGGTTACGGACATCGGCACACCCGAGAGCCAGCCCGCGAACGCACTTCGCCGTCTCAACCCGAGCAGTGCCACAATGAGCAGGATCGATCCCGCTGCGATCAGGCTGACGGGGAATCGCAACAGACTGAAGTCGAATCCCCCGGCCACGACCTGCAACAACCAGCCCATCGCCACCACCGCCGCGACGACAGCGACGCTTTCCCTGTATCCCCACGGATACTGCCACATCTTTTTCCGTTCTTTTTCCATGACTGATTTCAAAAGATTGCCCGGCGGACTATGCCGGGCAATCTCGTTTTCCCGGAAACAGGATCAAGGGACGCCCCGTTTCCGTAACCGATTATTTACAAAAGTTTCCCCTCGTTTTTCGCTTTGGCGACCCATTGGGGTACGACAGCCTCTTTCCAACGCTCCTTGTCTTTTGTGATTTTCTCCATATCGAGACCGATATAAGCCTGAGCCTTGTCCTTGGTCGAAAGGTCGGGCATGGACACCTCTTTGACGTTGTGGGTATAGAGCACTTTTTGCAATGCGAGTTGTGCCTGTAGCGACTTGTCGAGGCTGTGGGCCAGAATGCGCTGCGTTTCCACCGGAGCGTGGAACGATCCTCCGTGCGACGCCACGGCGAAATCCCAGCGCCACTGAGCCTGGCGAAGCAACCGGAGCGACTCTTTCATCTCGCTCTCCGAAGCGCCGTTGTCCCATGCGGATTTGGCCATGATATGCGCCTTGGAAAGTTCCGTTTCGATCCGGTCACGGATCTCCAGCGCCTTGTCCTGATAATCATAAACGTATTTGCGCAGGTTTTCCTCGCTGTCGCGGTGGCAGGTCTGGCAGGTTGAGGAGATATTCTTGAATGGGCTCATTACCTGATGGTTCGAGTATTTAATACCTCCCTCGGACATGTAGGGCATGTGGCAGTCGGCGCAACCCAATCCCCGTTGAGCATGCGGTCCTAACTGGAAGAGTTCGTAATCGGGGTGTTGCGCCTTGAGCATCGGGGCGCGGCTCAGTGCGTGCGTCCAGTCGGAGAACTCGGTCTGGTCGTAATAGGTTTCGATCTCTTCCACGGTCTGGCCCTTGTCCCACGGGAAGGTAAGGTATTTGCCGTCGCCCTTGAAATAATACTCCACATGGCACTGGGCGCATACTAGCGTGCGCATTTCCTGCGGCGTGGCGTCGGCGACACTCTTTCCCTGACGTTCGAATGCCTCGATCAGTGCAGGGCGGGTGATAGTGAGGTTCATCGTCTCGGGATCATGGCAATCGGCGCAGCCGAGCGGATTGACGATCTCCGTGCCCAATTCGCTCCACTTGTGCTTGTAGAACTCCGCGATTCCCTGCTCGTGCATCACACGGGGAACGTCGGGACTCTTGCACGTCCAGCAGGTTCCGGGCTGCATGTCGGGGGTGTCCGCATCGGGTGTGCCGGTGCGCAGGGTCGAACGCATGTCCTCGATGGTGTAGGCATGGCCCCGTGGTGCGGCGTAATCGCGCGAGAAAGCGTAACCCGCCCAAAGTACCACCATCTCGGGCCGCTCCGCCAGTACGTCCTCGGGTGCATTACCCAAATGTTTGCTTCGGAAGTCGGTTTCGGCCGTTTTTTTCCACGTGTCGTATTCACGCGGGAAGTTCTCGCCCCAGATTTCGTTGCGTGGTTCGATGCCCGTGATCTTGACCTTCACATTGTTGTAGAGTGTGGCGATCTCCGCCCTCCGCTCCGTGACCGACGCGGCCAACAGGCCGAGCAGGAACACGCACACCATGACTGCACCCAGAATGCCCCATCCGATAATGGGCTTGCGGCGGATCGCTTCCGATAATTTTTTGAACATAACCGTAATTATTTATCGTTTTCTTTCATCATTTTCTTCAACCAGTCGGGCACGGGCGATTCGGGCAGCGGCACGATGGCTCCCGGCGAGGAGTTTAGGTTGCTCACTCCCGTGTGCGGGACCTGTGTGTGGCAGTCCAGCAAGCTTTTCCCTCACCTTGGCGGGACTGTGTAAAGTCGATCATTCCCGTTTTGACAAACTCCGTGTTAAGTTGTGTATGGCAGCGGATGCAATTCTCCATGATGACGTTGCTGCTGCCCTCGCGAGGCCGGATCACCTGAGGTTCGGCGCGTAGGGTGAACACTGCCGCGTGATATAGTCCGTCCATTGCCTTGAAGCCATACTTGGCGGCCGTGCTGGTGTGCGGAACATGGCAATCGTTGCACACCGCCTGATGGGCATGGGAGCTATGGTTCCACGACTGGTAATAGGTCGCCATAATATGGCAGTTAACGCAGGCCGCCGGATCGTCCGAAAGGTAGGAGTGGGCGCGCGACATATAAATGGTGTAAATTCCCAGACCCGCCAGAATACCGCCCACTACAAACAGGGGCAGGATCATGGAAAGGGGCAGTCGGCTGAGGATTTTTCTCATCACGCGTAACTTCGTTAAAAGTATAAACTGCAATGCATTATATCGCAATTTAAGAATACTCTGACAAAGAAACAAATATTATCCCGCAAAAAGCGTAACCGATGTTACGTCTGTGTGTTTTCAGAACCGGATCAGCCGGGCCAGCTCTTCTTTCCGGAGAATTCGGATCGTTTTCCGGCCGGCTTCGATCAGTCCGTCCCGCTGCATATGGGTGATTTCGCGTTCGAGCGAAGGGCGGGAAACGCCGAAATACTCGGCCAGCGCAGCTTTGGTTTTATCGAGCACGACTGTGTCCGAGCCGCTTTTTTTAGCCAACTGCAGCAGGTACATGGCGACCTTCTGACGGATTGTGCGGAAGGACATAAAGTGCAGTTTGCGGCTCAGGCGCGTAGCGAAATCGGCCGAAATGTCGAGGTAATTTTTCAGGATCGCTTCGCTCATGGAGAGCATCCTGAGAATGGACTGTTTGGGAATCACGACCGCTTCGACCCGCTCCCGGGCGGTAGCCTGCACCGGGAAGCGGTTGTTCTCCCCGAACAGGAACAGAATCGCCAGCGGATTGGGCGCCTCGATGTCCTCCACCTTGACAACTTTGCCCGAAGCGTCGGTCATCTCGGCCTTGACGCTCCCCTTCAGCAGCAGAATCAGGCGATTGACCGGTTCGTCCTGCATCGCGAGGATTTCACCCTTTTCAAACTCCGTTTTCGTGATTTTCAAATCGGCGAAAATCTTTTCCAGTTCCGCAGCCGAAACGCCCCGAAACAGGGGCAACGAGGTTAATCCTGAATAGTCCATCATAACAACAACATAAGTTTCGGCAAAGATAGAATAAATTTCGAGTGTAACAATGGTGACAGTTCAGAAACCCTTATGGCCGTACTTTTGCGGTAAAAGAACCTTACCATGAAACGAACGGTCATTCAAATCGACGAAAATCTGTGCAACGGCTGCGGTAATTGTGTCACCGGATGCCACGAAGGCGCGTTGCAACTGATCGACGGCAAAGCCGTGATGGTCAGCGACCTCTATTGCGACGGACTGGGCGCCTGTATCGGCGAGTGTCCCGTGGGGGCGATCACCTTTATGGAGCGGGAAGCCAAGCCCTACGACGAAATCGCCGTAATGGAGCGGCTCGTTCCCAAAGGCGAGGCGGCAGTTCTTGCCCACCTGAAGCATCTGCACGACCACGGCGAGGCGGAGTGGGTAAGGCAGGGCGTAGAGTACCTCGACCGGCACGGGATAAAGATGGACCTCTCCCTGTTCGGAGCCGAGGTCTCCTCGCATGATAGCGCCGGGGATGGGGAACCGAGACCTGAAGCATGTCGTCCGGCGATGCAAAACGCAAAGACACCTTTGGCCTGCGGTTGTCCCGGATCGATGGCGCGGGAAATTCGCAGGCCGGGAAAGGGATTCTCCATGGCTCCGAATCGCAATATGGAGCAGGTGCAACCAATCCAACGATCCGAGTTGAGCCAGTTTCCCGTGCAGTTGCATCTGCTCAATCCTCAGGCCGGATTTCTCCGCGGCGCCGACCTACTGCTGGCCGCGGATTGTACGGCGTTCGCCAGCGGGGAGTTTCACGGTCGTTTCCTTCGCGGGAAATCGCTCGCTATCGCTTGTCCGAAACTCGATAGCAACACGGAGGTCTATGTCGATAAATTGACGGAAATGATCGACGTTGCAAAAATCGACACGCTGACAGTGCTCGTCATGGAGGTCCCCTGCTGCCGGGGGCTGGTCCGTATCGCCCAACTGGCCCGGGAACAGGCAGAGCGGAATATTCCGATTAAGGTCATCGTGCTTTCGGTCGCCGGGGAAGTCGTCAGCGACCAGTGGATATAGAAAATCACTCACTTAAATATACCGATATTATGGAAATGTTCTGTTTTCAATGTCAGGAAGCGGCCGGAGGGAAAGGCTGCACGATCCAGGGAGTTTGCGGTAAACTGCCGCAGACAGCCCATCTGATGGACGTATTGCTCTATGCCGTGCGCGGTGAGGCGATCGTCAACCGTGCCCTGCGTGAAAAGGGTGCGCCGGACCAGGAGGCCAGCCGCCAGATAATCGACGCATTATTCAGTACCATCACCAACGCCAACTTCGATGATGAGGCGCTCAAAATGCGTATCGCCAAAGCCCTGGCCAAAAAGAACGAACTGATCGGAACGGCCAAAAAACGGGGCATTGCTCTTTCTGACCTGCCCGAAATCGCTTTCCATCCTGAACCGTTGGAATATGAGTCCGCCGCCGCGAAAGTCGGGGTACTGAGCATGGAGAACGAGGACATCCGCTCGCTCAAACAGATGGTCATTTACGGGGTGAAAGGCGCCGCTGCTTACGCGGAGCATGCCCTGAACCTCGGATTCGAGGACCCGGACATCTTCGCCATGCTCGAAAACGCGCTGGCCGAGGTGAGCCGCCCCGACATCGACGCCGATTCGCTCGTGGTGCTCGTGCTCAACGTGGGTGAATGCGGAGTGAAGGCGATGGCCCTTTTGGACAAGGCCAACACGACCACTTACGGCAACCCGGAGATCACCAAAGTAAATATCGGGGTCAGGAACAACCCGGGCATTCTGGTCAGCGGACACGATCTGAAAGATTTCGAGGAGTTGCTCGAACAGACCGCCGGGACAGGCGTGGACGTTTATACCCACAGCGAGATGCTTCCGGCCCACTACTATCCCGCTTTCAAGAAGTATCCGCATTTTGCCGGCAATTACGGCAACGCGTGGTGGCGCCAGCGGGAGGAGTTCGCCACGTTCAACGGACCGATCCTTTTTACCACCAACTGCATCGTTCCTCCGCTGAAGAATGCCTCCTATGCCGACCGTATTTACACCACCGGTTCGTCGGGACTCTCGGGCGCACCCCACATTCCCGCCCGCAAGGACGGCAAGCCGAAAGACTTCTCCGCCTTGATCGCCCATGCCAAACGGTGCGCGCCGCCCACGGAGATCGAGCACGGGGAGATCGTCGGCGGGTTCGCACACCATCAGGTGCTGGCGCTGGCCGATAAGGTGGTCTATGCCGTGAAATCGGGAGCGATCAAAAAGTTCGTCGTCATGGCCGGATGCGACGGACGCTTCAAATCGCGCCAGTACTATACCGACTTCGCCGCCGAGCTTCCCGGGGACACGGTGATCCTGACGGCGGGATGTGCCAAGTACCGTTATAACAAACTGCCTCTGGGTGACATCGGCGGCATTCCCCGAGTGCTGGATGCCGGACAGTGCAACGACAGTTACTCATTGGTTGTGATTGCACTGGCCCTGCAAAAGGCGTTCGGGCTGAAAAGCGTCAACGACCTGCCGATCGTCTACAACATCGCGTGGTATGAGCAAAAGGCCGTGATCGTGCTGCTCGCCCTGCTTTCGCTCGGCGTGAAGAATATCCACCTCGGTCCTACGCTTCCGGCTTTCCTCTCGCCGAACGTAGCTAATGTATTGGTTGAAAAGTTCGGGATCAGTGGTATTTCGACCCCGGAAGAGGATATGAAAAACTGGATGCAATAAAAACAAAAAAACAATGAAAGATACTTTCCCAAAATCCTCCGTCATGGTCATCGGGGAGATGATCGGCTACGCGGACGGAGGTGTCGTCAGCAAACAGGTGCTGAAAAGCGAGGCAGGTAACATTACCCTCTTCTCCTTTGACCGCGATCAGGGACTGAGCGAACACACCGCACCTTTCGACGCGCTGGTGCAAATACTCGACGGTGAGGCGGAGATCATGCTCGGAGGCGAAACTATCCGCCTGAAAAAGGGGGAATCGGTCATCATGCCTGCCGGTGTGAAACACTCCCTGCATGCCATTATCCGGTTTAAAATGCTGCTGACTATGATTCGGGGTTAGATCGAACTTATATGTAAAAAAAAAGGCCGTCCTCCATTTAATACTCAGAAGGAGGACGGCTTTATTATTGTGTCTTCCCGAAAACCGACAGACAATACTTCACGAAAAAATTATCGAATGAAAAAGCCATTCAATGAATATGCAGACTCCTATCTTACTTTTTGCAATCCGACAGAACATTTCTATTCATACGGAAATGAAAGAAATACCAAATTGTAAATACACATAAATTATTTGTTATCTTTGTATCAGTTATTTGAGGTTGTGAACATCGATGCATCAGACGGAAAACAGAACCGTTGCCAAGTCGTTACCTCATCCCAATAAAAAAAAGTGCAACAAGTAAATTATCAACTTGTTGCACCATTTTAAAGGTAGTCCTTATTGGATCGTCTTTATTGATTTCGAAATGTCCGAGATACTTGCCCGATGTCATTTCGTATTTATTGATCCGTTGTCTTGGCCCGTCGAGAATGTAGATGATTCTGTTTTTCTGATCCAAGGTGAAATCGAAGGGTTTTATGTATTCTCCGGGACCGGAACCGATGTTTCCTATTTGCTGAATATAGTTTCCGTTGCGCGAATATTTAAAGACGCCTTTGGAAATATTGATGTCCAAAATATAAATGATGCTGTCGTCCGCTTGTATTTTGTCTATATTTCCGATGACTTTCTCTTCCGAGTCGAGAATTATAGTTTCCAAATCACAGAAAATAGATGAGAATACAAACGATCGTTCCTTTGTTGAATGATCGAGGTCGATTGAGTATAAATTTTTTGTTTTCCATGAGATTATCGTCCTGCCGCGGGCCTGAGCAGGACGATAATAGAAAACATATCGAAGATAAGCGAATGAAATGATCGAGTACGGATTTAGCGTTTTTTAGATCAAGCATGTTTAACCTTTGATTAGTTGCAATAGATAACTTCTACATTTTGCGATCCCCCCTGTCCGGTTTCCTTGGCAATCGTAGGTGTAATAAGTATATCCTTCCCAGCAACTGCCTCCGTTGCCGGCTTGGCACATATCCGTAAATGTCGTAAGCGTAGTTGCATGATTCCGCTGCAATTCGTTTTGATATTTTAATTGATGTCTTTATGAAGTATTCATTTGTGATATGAATGTATAACAAATGTATAACAAATGCAAATTAATATGTTTCGATTAACAGTTCTGGTGTCAAAGCGAAAATTAGTGGTTTTTGTAAAAAGGTCGGCTTGATTGAGGTTTTGCCTATTTTATCCGTATAAAAAAAAGCCGTAAACGGGCTTCTCCGGATGCGGTTTGCGGGGGGTATTTGTCGTATCGGGAGGTTTTGTTATCTTTACCGGATAAAATTCCGAGGATATGAACGAAGTGCTGAACCGAATTCCGAATATCAAACATACCGGCAGCGGCATGTTTTTCCTGATGGCCGGACCTTGCGTCGTCGAGGACGCGGATATGTTGAAAACCGTGGCCGAAACAGCCTGCCGGATCACCGAGCGGCTGCGTATTCCCTATATATTCAAAGCGTCGTACCGCAAGGCGAACCGTTCGCGGCTCGACTCGTTCAGCGGGATCGGCGATGAAAAGGCGCTGAAACTGCTGGCCGACATCCGGCGCGGATTCGGCGTGCCGGTAGTGACCGATATCCACAACCCGGAAGAGGCTGCGATCGCCGCCGAATACGTCGACGTGTTGCAGATACCGGCTTTCCTGTGCCGCCAGACCGATCTGCTGGTTGCCGCCGCGAAGACCGGCAAGGTCGTCAATATCAAAAAGGGACAATTTCTCGCTCCGGAAGCGATGTCCTTCGCCGCCGGGAAAGTCCGCGATGCGGGCAATCCGAACGTGATGCTGACCGACCGGGGCACGACCTCGGTTATTACGACCTGATCGTCGATATGCGCGGCATCCCTGCGATGCAGAACCTCGGTTATCCCGTGGTTATGGACATTACCCATTCGTTGCAGCAGCCCAACCAGACGAGCGGCGTGACCGGCGGGCAGCCCGAAATGATCGAAACCATTGCGCGCGCATCGGTCGCGGCCGGCGTCGATGGTCTTTTTATCGAAACGCATCCGAACCCGGCCATTGCGAAAAGCGACGGGGCGAATATGCTGGCGCTGGATCGACTGGAAAGTCTTCTCGAACGGCTGGCGCGGATTCGGGAGACGATCAACGCATTCGGAAAATAGTCTTCGGACGGAGTGCCGCGCGGCGGCGCCCGTTCGTAAAATGACCATAAAAACCTCTTTCCGGACATTGCGCGTTCGCGGGAAGGAAAGTAATTTTGCGGAATGAAAAAAAATTGGAAAGTCATTGCGGTTTCCGCGGGCGGGGTGTTGGTGCTCGCCGTACTCGTTGTTTTGGCGCTGAACCGCAGCGGAGCGCCGTCCGAATCCGACGCCCTCGTTGATGTGCCTCAGGAAGATACGACCGTCCTGCTTTACGGAATCGACGTCGGGAAATACGACCTTGCCGAGAATACCGTGGAATTCGGCGAAACGATCGGGCAGATTTTCGGTCGTTACGGCGTGGGGCCCGGCCTGGTCGATCAGATTGCCCGGAAGTCGGAGCCCGTGTTCAGCCTGCGCGGGATCAAGGCGGGGCAGAAATATACCACCTTCCAGACGAAAGACTCGGCGGCCCGGCTGGCCTATTTCGTGTACGAGGCTTCGATGACCGATTACCTGGTGTTCGACCTGAGCGGGGATTCGGTGCGGGTCTATATGGATACGAAGAACGTGACCGTCAAACGGCGGATGAAGACGGCCACCATTACGTCGTCTTTGTGGAATTGCATGATCGACAATGGGATGAGTCCGATGCTGGCGATGGATCTGTCGGATATTTACGCCTGGTCGATCGACTTTTTCGGGATTCAGGAAGGCGATAACTTTACGGTGATCTATGACCAGAAATACGTGGATACGGTTGAAATCGGTCACGGGACGATCTGGGGCGCGCGATTCGAACACGGCGGAAAGAACTATTATGCGATCCCGTTCATGCAGGACGGCAAAGTGAGTTACTGGAACGAACAGGGGCAGAGCCTGCGTAAGAACCTGCTGAAAGCTCCGTTGAAATACAGCCGGATCAGTTCGCGCTTTTCGGCTTCGCGGCTGCACCCGATATTGCGTATCCGGCGTCCGCACTACGGGGTGGATTACGCCGCGCCTTCCGGTACGCCGGTCGTAGCGGTCGGAGACGGCGTGGTGATCGCCAAAGGATATGGCGGCGGAGGCGGTAATACGTTGAAAATTAAACACAATTCGGGACAGTTGGTTTCGGGCTATCTGCATTTGAAGGGGTATGCGAAAGGGATTAATAAGGGAACCCGAGTGCGTCAGGGACAGTTGATCGGTTACGTCGGTGCGACGGGATTGGCCACCGGGCCGCACCTGGATTTCCGGTTGTGGCGCAACGGGACGCCGATCGACCCGTTAAAAGTGCCCACCGAGCCGGCCGAACCGGTTCGCGCCGCCAACAAGCAGGCGTTCGACGGAGTCCGCGACCGGATCATGGCCGAGTTGAACGGCACGTTGGCCGATAGCCTGAAAGTCACGTCGTTCGCTCCGGCCGCCGATACGTCGCGCGCGGCGAACCCCGATTCGGTGAAACAGACTCCGGCCCGATGATCGACGAACGGATCGCGAAATTTCTCGCGGAGCATCATGTGCTGACGCTGGCGACGGAGGATGAGGAGGGGCCGTATTGTTGCAACTTGTTTTACGTTTACCTGCCGCAGCGCAACTGGTTCGTGGCGACTTCGGCCGCCGATACGCTGCATGTGCGGCAGGCGACGCGGAATCCGCGGGTCGCCGCGTCCGTGGTACTCGAAACCTCGGTCGTCGGCAAGGTGCGGGGATTGCAGTTGCGCGGTACGATGGCGCGGCCGGAAGGGGAGGAGCGTCGGGTCGCCCGGAATGCTTACCTCAGGCGGTTTCCGTTTGCGGCGGTGATGGATCTGGAGCTGTGGATCATCCGCCCCGTTTTTTTCAAGTACACGGACAACCGGCTCGGTTTCGGAAAAAAAATAATATGGGAAAACGATACGAACAGTTGAATTGAATACGCTGAAAGACAAACGAATTACGGTTACCGGAGGAACCGGATTGGTGGGTAGTCACCTCGTTGCCGAACTGCTCCGCGCCGGGTGTACGGTGAGGATGTTGGTACGCGATATAAAGCGGCAACAGTTGTTGCACCGGACGCTGGAGCGCATGGGTGTTTCGTCTTTTTACGACCGGATCGAATTTCGGGAAACGGCGCTGAATAACCCGCATGCGCTGCGTGAAGCGGTGGAGGGAACCGACGTGCTGTTCCACTGTGCGGCGCAGGTTTCTTTCGATCCGGAAAGGTCGGACGAAATTATCGTTGCGAATACCGAACTGGCGACGCATGTCGTGAACGCCTGCCTCGACAGCGGGGTCGGCTTGCTGGTGCATGTCAGTTCCGTGGCGACGCTCGGCCCGGCCCGGCCCGGGGAGAAGCTGGTCGATGAAACGTGCATACCGGACAGTCTGGTCGGATTGTCGGCCTATTCGGTCAGTAAGTTCTATGCGGAAAATATCGTCCGGCGGGGCGCCCTGCAGGGGTTGCGGACGGTTGTCGTCAATCCGTCGATCGTTATCGGCGAAGGGGACTGGAAATCGGGAAGTTCCCAGTTGATCGCATTCGGTGCCCACGGGAACTTTTTCTATACGAAAGGCGTAAAGGGGTACGTGGATGTCCGGGACGTGGCGCGGGCGACGGTTTTGTTGGCCGAAGTGCCGGAAGCTGTCGGACAGCGGTATATTCTTTCCGCCGAAAACCTTCCGTTCAAAGCGTTTTTTTCGATCGTCGCCGAGACGGCCGGCCGCCGTTTGCCGCGCATTTGTATCGGAACCCGTGCGCTGAACCTGGCCGCCGCCGCCGAGCGGGAACTTCGGCGGGTGACCCGGCACAAGCAGCTCCTGTCCGAATCGATCCTATCCAGCGCCGTCAGCAGTTCGTATTACAGCAATGAAAAGGTGTTGCGGACGCTCGATTTCGAATTTACCCCGGTGCCGGAGACGCTGCGAAGAGTCACCCGGGCCTATCTGGAAGAGAAGAAGAGATGAACCGTATTGCTGTGATTATCGTGGCCGGAGGTAGCGGCTCGCGGATGGGCGCCGAGGTTCCCAAGCAGTTCCTGGTGCTCGACGGGTTGCCGATCCTGATGCATACGATCCGGCGTTTCGCCGAGACGCTGGCGGATGCCCGGACGATCGTCGTACTGCCCGCAGCGCATATCGGCTATTGGCGGAATCTTTGCCGCGAATACGCTTTTACGACGCCGCATGAAGTCTGCGAGGGCGGAGCGACCCGTTTCGAGTCGGTGCGCCGCGGATTGGATCATGCGGGCGATGCCGGACTGGTCGCCGTACACGACGGCGTGCGGCCGCTGGTCGGCCGGGAAGTGATTCTGCGGGCCGTGCGGGATGCGCAGGCCTACGGGGCCGTGATTCCGGTCGTCGCACCGGTCGATTCGCTGCGGCGGATCGCGGACGGGGGCAGCAACATCGTAGACCGTTCTGCGTTCCGCATCGTCCAGACTCCGCAGGTTTTCCACACGGAAATTCTCCGGAAAGCCTATCGACAGCCTTTTCGGGACTCTTTTACCGACGATGCGAGCGTGGTCGAGGCGGACGGCGGACGGATATATCTTTGCGAAGGTTCTTATATGAATATCAAAATTACTACGCCGGTCGATATCGTGACGGCCGAGGCGTTGCTGAAAGTCCGGTAGTACCGCCGCGTCAGTCCGTTCCGCCCGTACCTTGGGTCTTTTTAGAGAATCCGTGGATTACTGTTTGTGCATGAATTTTTTCTTGATCCAGCGCGGGAAGATGATCGCGCCGATGGCGAGGTAGGGGTAGTAAGTTACCCCGCGCCACAGCAGGGCGATCAGCGTGGCCGCTCCCAACTGCATAGCCGGCGAAACGCTGATCAGGTCGCTGCAATAGCTCGAAAATACGTATTCTGCGAAGCCGCTTCCGCCGGGGGTAGGCATCACCAGCATCATGATCCAGATCACCAGCTGCCGCGCGAACAGCAGGAATTGGTCGCTGACTGCGAAAAAGGCCATGATCAGCGCATTGGCCACCAGGTAGCGCGAACTCCACGACAGGAAGGTCGAAGAACACGCTTTCAGCCAAAATTTGTAGTTGTAGCGCCGGATTTCGTGCGACGAGCGGATGATGTCCGTGCCGGTCTGTCCGGCCGCATGGTACCAGCGGCGCAGGAATTTCAGTTTGAAAACTTTCAACAGCAGCCATTTCAGCCCGCGCGGATTGACGAACAGCCCGTACGAAAGCACCAGCACGAATCCCAGTTTCAGGAAATAGCCGGTCAGCGCGATTCCCATCAGGCTGCGCGTAAGCACTCCGGAAGAGGTTGAAACGTCGAAAAGTTCCGACGGGCCGACGATCAGTATCAGCAGCGGGAACATCACGATGAAATAGAGTTCGTCGAGGAACGAGGTGAGCATTACGATCGCCGAGCTGCGCCCGACGCTGATCCCTTCTTTGTGGACGTAGATGATCGCGACGCTGGTGCCCCCGACGGCCGACGGCGTGATCGCCGACGTGAACTCCCACAGCATGATGACCCGGAACGCCTGCCGCCACGAAAGCTGGTTGTTGCTGAGGATGCGGATACGGATGATGTAGCCGATGTCGCGGCCGAACATGAACACCACGGCCATAACGAGCCAGAACACCATGTGCCACGAGAAAGTGATTCCGGAAAACACCTGGATGTCGAAGTCTTTCCACAGCATGTACCCTACCGCTCCCAATCCGATGAGGATCGGATAGAAAGCGTTCGAAAGCCGTATCTTGCTCAACGGGCTTTTCGGCGGATGCTGCGGCTCCGGGGTATTTTCGGGTCGGTTGTTCATTGTCTGTTTACCGGTTGTCCGGGACTTTTCCGGACGGTACCATTTTATTGAGTTTATCCCCGCGTCGTACCGGCGAAGGGGTTTTTACGGAACAATAGACGCCCTGAGGAACCCGTTCGGCGGATTTCAGGGCTACCCGGATGTCTTCGGCCGTGAATTCCAACACTCCGGTCGTCTCTCCGGTGATGAAAACTTCCTCTCCGGCTTCCAGCGGAGCCGCTTCGACCAGGATCTCCGCTACGCCGATCCGGGAGAAGTAATTCGTTACCTTGCCGACGTACACCTTGCGCATCGTGGCGGACGACCCGTAGTGACTGCTCCACTGTCCGGCCCGTTCGCCGAGGTAGTACCCGCCCCAGAAACCGCGGTTGAATACGGTCTGCAGCCGCTGCTTCCATGCCTCGGCCTTTTCCGGGGTATACGTTCCGGCTTCGATCGCCCGCAGCGCTTCGTCGTAGCATTCGACGACCCGTTTGACGTATTCCGCCGAACGGGCCCGGCCCTCGATCTTCAGCACCCGCACTCCGGCCTCCAGGAAACGGTCGAGGAAATCGACCGTGCAGAGGTCCTTCGGCGACATGATATAATGGTTCTCGATCTCCAGTTCTTCGCCGGTATCTTTGTCCCTGACCTCGTAAGCCCTGCGGCAGATCTGGCGACAGCTTCCCCGGTTTGCCGAACAGTTCGTGTGGTGCAGGCTCAGGTAGCATTTGCCGGAGATGGCCATGCAGAGCGCACCGTGCGCGAACATTTCGATTTTGACCGGTTTGCCGTGCGGACCGCGGATATCCCGCTCGAGAATGCCGCGGCGGATCGCCTGCACCTGCGCGAGGCTCAATTCGCGTGCCAGTACCACCACGTCGGCATATTGCGCGTAAAATGCGACCGATTCGATGTTCGACACGTTCAGTTGCGTGGAGATGTGGACTTCGAGACCGATCGATCGGGCGTAGAAAATCGCCGCCTGATCCGATGCGATCACGGCGTCCACGCCTTCCCGTCGGGCCCTGTCCAGAATCCGGCGCATTTCGGGCAGGTCTTCGTCGTATAGGATCGTATTGACGGTCAGGTAAGTGCGGATGCCGTTCTCGCGGGCGGTCGCGACGATCCTTGCCAGGTCGTCCAGCGTGAAGTTGAACGACGACCGGGCGCGCATGTTCAGTTGTTCGACGCCGAAATAGATCGAATCGGCTCCGGCCTGCACGGCCGCCGCCAGCGATTCGTAGCAGCCTACCGGCGCCATGATCTCGATTTCGTCGCGTTTTATCTTTTCCATCGTTTTGCAGTTGGGGCGCGTTGTCCCCATTTTTTCGAAAGACCCGTTATTTTTTGCGGTTCAACAGGGTTTCGCCCAGTTCCTGCAGCGGGACGATGCGTTCGATCCCGACTTCCAGGCTGTTGAGGATTCGGTCGGCATTGCGGAAATAGTCGGCGATCGCCTTTTCGGTGATCTTCCGGACTCCCAGCCGGTCGTAGATGCCACGCACGGTTTCGATTTTCTCCGCCGCCGACATGCCGCCGTCGTGCAGCCGCGCGAGCAGTTCGCCGCGGGTGGCCGCATCGGCGGTTTTCAGCGCCGTAGTCAGCAGGAACGTTTTTTTGCCGGCCAGGATATCCCCGCCGATCGGTTTGCCGAATACGGCGGCGTCGCCGTACGTGTCGAACAGGTCGTCCTGCAGTTGGAAAGCCAGTCCGACGTTGATCCCGAAGTTGTATAACAGTTCGGCCTGCCACGGTTGGGCTTCCGCGCAGATTGCCCCGAGTTTGAGCGCGCCGGCCAACAGCACGCCCGTTTTCAGCCGGATCATCTCCAGGTACCGGTCGACCGTTACGTCGTCGCGCGATTCGAAGTCCATGTCGTACTGCTGTCCTTCGCAGACGCCGATGGCCGTTTCGTTGAACGTTTCGAGTAGCTGTGGCAGCACTCTCCGGTCGCATCCGCACAACAGTTTATAAGCGTAGATCATCATTGCGTCGCCGGACAGGATCGCCACGTTGTCGTTCCAGCGCGTATGCACGGCAGGTTTGCCGCGACGGGTGTCGGAACGGTCCATGATGTCGTCGTGCAGCAGCGTGAAGTTGTGGAACACTTCGACGGCGAGAGCGGCCGGTTTGGCGCAGTCGATCTCATCGCGAAACAGGTTGCAGGCCATCAGCAGCGCGACCGGACGGATTCGTTTGCCGCCCTCTTCGAGTGAATAGACGATCGGAGCGTACAGCAGTTCGGGTTGCTGCGGATATTTCAGGTTTTTGATTTCGTTCTGAACGATATCGGCCAGTTCGTGGAAAGAGTACATAATGCCGGATTTTAAGGGTCTTCCGTTTGATTCGGATGCAAAGTTAAGAAAAAAACGTTACGGCCGTACCGGGGCGTCCGGCGGAACGTTGCCGCCGGACGCGCAATCTGTCCGGATTGCGAAATAATATCGGCGCGTCGCCGTTATTTTCAAACCGGATGCTTGCAGGGATGATTTTTTTAATATATTTGATGTAGTCTGAAGGTATTTAATTGACTACAAATAGATTAAAAGAAACTCGCATGAGAATAGGCAACGGATAAGAAATTGGTAAAGTGCTTTGATACACTAT
>NZ_QUDJ01000010.1:0-131874 GCF_003477565.1 Alistipes sp. AF48-12 | reverse complement strand
GATGATCAATCTATTAAATAAAAATCAATTTTTGCTTCATTCCTAATAACTGGAATTGGAATTTTTTGCTTTTATAACATACATAAAAGGTAATACAAATCCAATCAACGATCTATTAACAACAAATGTAGAACTCCTTACAAGAGGAGAAAAAGATGACGATAAACCTACTCAATGTTCAAACGAAACATTTATTCCCGATCAAGCATTACAATCAGCCCAATGCCTATCCGGGGGAACCCATAAAAAATGCAAAAAATATGACAAAGTTTGTTGCGATCCCAGTGAGGGAACAGACTGTCCTCCCATTATTCATATCCCATAATACACAAGAGGGGCCGTTCCAAATGGCCCTTTTTTTTAAAATCTAAATTATGATCCGTACTCTACTTCTTATGATTTCAGGAATAATCCTTCTGTCTTCCTGCCACCGGAACCGTCCGGCAACGAACGCGGCCACTCTGCATCCGCCGTTACGAACGGCAGAACACCCGCTACACCTTTCCGATATCGTGGACTCATTATCTTATATCAAACTGGCTACCGATACCTCGAACCTGATCGGGGTAATCGACAAAATAATCCCGTTGCAAGACCGTATTCTAATAGTGGATAAAGACATCACGCAAACGATTTACATCTTCGATAAATCGGGAAGGTTTATCCGTAAAATCAATAAAAAAGGCAGAGGACCCGGAGAATATTTGAGCTTGAACGACGTCGCCGTAGACGTTTCTAACAAAAGACTGATCGTCCACGACGATATAGCTCAAAAAATCTCCATATTCACTTATGAAGGTGAATTTATCGAAAAAATCGGACTGGATTTTATCACGACCTCGATCGCTTATTTGGGAAATAACAAACTGGCCTGCTATTGTGATTACATCAGCAATCCAATTTATAGCATCCGTTCCAAATCTCCCAATCTGATTCTTTTCGACCTGCAAACCCGTAAAACCCAATCAAAACTATTTTTCAATAATACGATCAATCGATTAGGAATTACGGGTCTTATCAACAATCTGTCCTGCACTTATTCGAACGATACGGTGCATCTCATTATGCCGCTAAACGATACCGTTTACAGTATTTGTAACAATAAAATTCAGCCGGAATATTACGTAGACTTCGGAGTTACGCCCCAAATGCGGGAACTACAACTGGCGGCAAGCAGCAATAAATCGGCTCACGAAGCCTCACAAGAAGATTCGAAGCCTCAATATCCGACGATTTGCAACATGCTCAAAAGCGACAACATCGTTTACCTCTTTTACCGGCATAATAATAAAAGTTATTACGGATTTTACGATCCCCGGCGCAAAACATTCAAGGAAGGAGTCCGTATTTGGGAAAAAAACACCGATAACCGGATTCCCGTCATCAACGATCTGGACAAAACGATTCCATTCATGCCTATGGCGACAGACGGTAAAAACTTCTATTATGTTATGGAATCTTTCTATTTCGATCATTTCCGAAACAGTGATAATCCTCAAATAGCGAACCTAAACAAAACAATCACAGCAAACGACAATCCGGTCGTCGTCGTAGCTCATATCAAGAATAATCCATGAAATTACAAAATACGATACTCATACTTGTAATTCCTTTACTTATGATTACAAGCACATTGCTATGGTTTTCACAACAGACTAAAAACCAAGAAATAAATCGGTTGAAAGATAGCTTAATTATATACACAGCATATACCGACGTATGTATCGGTAATATGAAACTTAAATACATGTATGATAATCGGCCAATTAATAATATTAAAATACTCAATTCAAAAGGGGAAACACTCCATTTATCCGATTTGTTCAAAGAAGATTACAAACTTGTTTTCATTTTTTCATCACTTAACTGTACAATATGCGTTGATAAAGAATTGGAAAATTTAATACAATTCGGAAATATAATTGGTAATGATCATATTGTCATTTTAGGGTTAAGCGACACAATCCGTAAATTACGAGCTTACATGGCGAATAAGCACATCAATATTCCCATATACTATGTAACTCACGATACCCAATTAGGTATACTGGATAAAGAAAACGTTCCGTTTCTTTGCCTTATGAACAAAGATCTAAAAACAACTCAACTTTTCATTCCGATCAAAGAAATACAGGAACACTCGGAACATTTTTACAGAATTCTATACGATCGTTTTTTCAAACCTGCGGAAACGACTGTCGAACCGGAAAGCTAATCGAAAAACTCGTCGTCGCGCATCTGCGATGCGGGGGAGTGGACGTCGCTCTCGTCGCAGTCGTAGGAAACCGCGCCGACCGGTATCGGGAACTGATCTTTCTGCGTGATTCCGAGCTTCGGTTCGTTGTAAACCCGCTTGATGAAATCGGCGAAAATCGGCAACGCGATCCGAGATCCTTCACCGCCCGAAGAGAGGTGAATACTCCGATCTTCGCCGCCGACCCATACGCCGGCGACCAGCTTCGGCGTCACGCCGACGAACCAGGCATCCGAGTTGTTCTGCGTCGTCCCGGTCTTACCTCCCATATCGGCCGTGATCCCGAGCGCCCGGATACGGCCGGCCGTTCCGGCATTGATGACGTTTTTCAACATACCGAGCATCGTATAGGCCGTCTGTTCGGAGATGGCATCTTGAGCCGGCGCGGTAAAATTAGCCAACACATTGCCGTGACGGTCCTCGATCCGCGTCACGAAGATCGGATCGATATGCACGCCCCGGTTGGCGAACGTCCCGTAAGCGCCGACCAGTTCGAACAGCGAAAAGTCCGACGTTCCGACGCACAGGGCCGGCACGGGATCCACATAGCTGTGAATACCGAACTTATGAATAAATTCGGCTACCGCTTCCGGCTGCCGCGCCTGTTTCATGATCCATGCCGAATAGTTGTTGCGGCTGTTGGCCAGGCCCCACCGCAGCGGTCTCGGATTTCCGTCGTAAACCACTTTGCTGGCCTCGCGCGGCGACCACGGCTCGTTGTAGGTTTCGATCGTGACCGGGAGGTTCGGCACCGGCGTACAGGGCGTCAGCCCCAATTGCTCGATCGCGAAGGTATAGACGAACGGTTTGATCGTCGACCCGATCTGGCGTTTGCCCTGCTTGACCATATCGTATTTGAAATAACGGAACGACGGGCCGCCCACATAGGCTTTCACATAACCGTTCGACGGGTCGAGGGCCATCAGCGAAGCCCGCAGGAAACGCTTGTAGTAATACAGCGAATCGCGGGGGGTCATCGTGGTATCCCGGTCGCCCTTGTAACTGAAAACCCGCATTTTGACTGGCGTGTCGAACGCCTGTTGAATTTCCTTCTCGGTAGCTCCCTCTTTTTTCAACATCCGATAGCGGTCGGAATTACGCATTGCGCGGTTGATAATCGCCTGTTCCTCTTCCTTGCTGAGGTTCGAGAAAATACTCCGCCGCCCCTTCAGCACCCGATCCATCATCGGTTGTACGTTACCGCCCATCTGCGCCCATACGGCCTTCTCGGCATATTTCTGCATCGTCGCATTGATCGTCGTATAGATCTTCAGCCCGTCGCGGTACAAATCGTATTGAGCGCCGTTCGCCTTCGTATTTTTCCGACACCAGCCGTACAGCGGATTTTTGTCCCACAGTTCGACGGCCGCCTTGTAATCCCAATCGCCGGCCACTCCCGGCGCAAAACTTTTGCGGTCGGGCCGATCCGAGGTCATCACGATCTGTAACATACTCCGAAAATAGGTGCCGGTACCCTCGTCGTGCGAAATCGGATGGTAATCCAGTACGATCGGCAGCGCCTTGATCGAATCGCGTTGGTGACGCGTCAGAAATCCCCCCGGCCCTCATCCGGTCGATCACCGTATTGCGCCTGATAAGAGCCCGATCCGGATTGCTGCGCGGGCTGTAACGCGTCGGCGCATTCACCACGCCGACCAGCATCGCCGCCTCCTGCACGTTCAGTTCCGACGGCAGTTTGTTGAAGAAGGTCCGCGCCGCCGACTTGATGCCGTAGGCGTTGCTGCCGTAAAGCACCGTATTCAGGTACATCGTCAGGATCTCCTCTTTCGTATAGTTATACTCCAGCATCACGGCCGTAATCCACTCTTTCAGCTTCGAGATCACCAGTTTGGAACCCTTCGAAACCGGGTTGTCGTAGACGGCCGTATCGCGCGGGTAGAGATTTTTGGCCAACTGCTGCGTAATCGTGCTGCCGCCGCCCTGATTGCGGTTGCCGAGCGCCATCGTCTTGACGGCCACGCGGGCCAGCGAAATGAAATCGATCCCGGAATGGGAGTAGAAACGCATGTCTTCGGTCGACGTCAGGGCCGCCACCAGTGCCGGGGAAAGTTCGCTGTAATCGACATAGGAACGGTTCTGGACAAAAAAGCTGCCGATCATCTGCCCGTCCTCCGAATAGATTTCGGTAGCCAGGTTGCTTTTCGGGTTCTCGAGCTCTTCGAAAGTCGGCAGTTTCCCGAATACGCCGAGGCGAATCAGCAGTAGCAGCAAAACGATCAGCGCAACGGGCGATACGAGTATAATCCAGAACCATTTTACGGCCTTGGGGGTTTGAAGCTTATCGATAATCTTCTTTTGGGTCATGACGATGCAACGGTTATCTCGGGCAAAGGTACAATTTTAATCGCTATTTTAATAAACAACGTTTTTGGCGCCCGCTTATTTTACAGCCCTTTCCGATCAGATCGGAAGCGACAGTTTCACGCCGCCCACCACGCCCGAACGGTCGCTGGGCTTATAGATGTAAAACCCGACCGTCGTAGTCTTCGCCGGAATCCGCAGCGGATGCATGTCGAAGATGATCTCGCCGCCGTAGGAAGTGACCGTATGCATCCGGTAGAACGTTCTGATCACCGAAGGAATCGTCTGTCTGAACCGGGCGAAATCGTAATAGACGTTCAGCCGGATCCGCTGAAATAGACGATGCTGCTGATCCCGCCGTCGGGACACCACACGGGGAACTGGTAGTCGGCCGACGCGGCCCCGAGCCGGGTCGCCACGATGTTGTACGCGGCTCCGCGCGGAAAAAGTTCCTTATAGAAAAAGTTCTGGGAAGCCAGGTTCTGATGCTGCAGGTTTCCGCGCAGCATCAGCGAATGATGTTTCATCACACCCGGCAGGTAGGCCCGCCCGTACAGCGAATAGAGTCGGCCGAAACCTTCCGTGAACGGGGCGCATACCATAGCGAACCGGGCCGCATAGCCCCACCGAGGCAAAAAGTCGCGGGTCGCCATCCGGACGTTGTCCGAAAAATTCAGGCCGGTCACTAACCGCTGAAACCCGGTTTTAACGGAAGAGTCCCCGCACATCAGCGCATTGATATGGCGCAGCTCCACAGACGGGGTCAACGTCCGTACGCGATGTCCCGAGGCGAGCGTCATCGGCAGGTATCCCAGCAGATTGACCTGAAAATAATTCTTCCGCTTCATCCCTTCGTACTCGAGGTTTTTTACGCCGTAAAGCAACTGCTTGCCTCCACCGTATTCGAACGACAGTTCAAATTTCGGCGCAAGTCCGTAATAGTTGATTCCTCCGCGCAGGCGGCTGCCGAATTCGGGGGCATAGCCGTAGGCCAGGTACCCGGAAGTACTGCTCAGCAGATTCTGCGACATGACGGTAGCGCCGAAACTGATGTCGATCCGGTTCTCGTCGGCGATATGGAACGGGTTGAAATCCCAGGGCGCCCAACTGTGAAGGTTAAACAGATGCAATCCTTTGCGGAATCGTTTTTTCCGCGTTTCCGCCGGAAAATCGCCGGAAACCGTCACCGTATCGATGTTCATCACGTCCCATTTGCGTCGCGGCGGATTGACCCGGTTCTCGGGCAGTTTCCGAGGCTCCACCGGAATCAGCGAATCGCTGCGAACCGATTGGCGGGCCAGCCGGTATCCGTCCAGCGAGTAAGTCGTAAAATAGAGTTCTCCGCTACTGTCTGGAGCCGACGGAGCCACCGAACCGTAGCGCGAACGGCTCAGCCGGTACTCCCGGCCCCCGGTAAGGTCGAACAGGTGGATTTCGTCCTTACCGGACTGGATCGAATTGAACGAAAGCTTTCCGGCTCCCGCCCGCAAGTTATAGAGGCTCGCATAAGTCGGCTCCTTGATCGTCCGCAGAGCTCCGTCCTGTAAGTCGATCCGCAGGATCGACATCCCCGCGTCGCCGAGCGCAATCGCGGCCAGCGTTCCGGTGACCTCGTCGTAAGCGAGTCCGTGTATCGAAAGGGTATCCGGAAAATCGAAACGCCTTCCGTCGCCCGGATCGAGGCTGTAACGCCCCGCATAATCGTAACCGACCGTCGCCAGCCGGCCGTCGGGCAACGGCGTCGGGAACAGCGTCTTACCGCGTTCGCGCAAGGTCCGGCGTCGGCCGGTGCGCAGGTCGTAACTGCACGCCCGCGACGTCACGCGTTGTTCCCACAGCGTGCTGCTCCGGTACTCCGTCCAGTACAGCGTACTGTCGTACAGCACCGGAGGCGTATTGACGCTTCCCGTCCAGAACAACCGGCGTTCGCAGCCTGTCCGCGGATCGACCGCCACGACGCGGCTCGTCTTGTCCATATCGCGTTTCAGCGCCAGCAGCGTCGTATCGTTCAGCGCCATCGGGGCATCGTAGACCGTATAACTGGTAATCGGCGTCGGCAGCGTTTCGCCGCTGTTCGGTTCGACGGGCAGCGAACGCCAAAACCGAGTCAACTCGTCGAGCGTGTTGCGCGCGATCTCGTTGACCGACGTGCGGTAGTACTTATGCAGCGCCCACTTCGTCGTCAAAATGGTATAGGGATATTTCGAACCGTATTCCGCGACCCGCGACCACATATCGTCCCCGTACTGTTCGCGCGACCAGGCGGCCAGTTGATAACCGAACTGGTAGTGATCCGGAATATAATTCTTATAGGAACCGCAAAACCACTTGTCGAGCGGGAATTTCTTCGTCCCTTCGGTCAGGTAGGCGCGGTATTCGATCGTAAAAGAGGGTTGCAGCGCACGGCCGAACGACGCCATCTGCGTCTCGTTCATCACAGCGTCCCCTTCGAGGAACCAGATCGGCAACAGCACCGAACTAAGCAAACCCGCCTGCTGTCCGACCACGTAACCGACCCATTTCATGAACCGCCGGTGCAGGTTGCCGTACTGTACGGCGTGCCGGTATTCGTGCGTCACCAGTTGTTTGAGCCACGGCTCGGCGAACGGGGCCGACGGCGGAATCGCCTCCAGCTCGATCCGTTTCGGCGCCCACATCACGATCCCGTTCGCAACGAAATTTTCGGTATGCAGAATTACCGGGAACCGCAACGGGCCGTACTTGAACCCGTAGGAAACATGCGACCGCACCGTGTCCATATAATTCGCCACCCGGGCGGCCTGCGCTGAAAAATAATCCGGATAAACGATCTTTCCGGCAACGGTATTCGCCTGATTCCAGCGGATGCCCGACGGCGAACGCCCCCAGTCGTAATACTGGCCGAAACCCGCGACCGGCAACACGCACATCCACCCGGCGACCAACCGCCCGATCCACCGCTTCATCGCTATCCTCCCGCCTTTTTCGCCTTATATCCGGCTTTGACGAGCACATCGACGACCCGGTCGCGGAAATCGCCCTGAATCAGGATCTCTCCGTCCTTGGCCGTTCCGCCGACGCCGCATTTGCTCTTCAGCGACCGCGCCAGTTCTTTCAGGTCGTCTTCCGTACCGACGAATCCCCGCACCAGCGTCACCTGTTTCCCGGCGCGCTGTTTGCGATCGATCCACACTTTCAACTGCTGCTGAGCGGCGGGAAGCGTCTGTCGCTCTCCTTTCTCCTCTTCCTCGTACCGAAAATCGGGATTGGTCGAATAGACCACGTTGAGCCGGTTTTTCCAATCGTTGTTGGTCATCGCGTTCTGATCGTGCTATGAAAAATCAAAAGGGCAGGTCGTCCACCTCGTCGGCCGACGTTTCCGCAGCGCCTCCGCCGCTGAACGGCTGAGCGGCTCCCGACGGCGCTTCCGCAGGCGCAGCGGCGGCAGGACGCGGAGCGGCGCCGTAAGTGCTACCGTCCATCGGCGCGCCCGCGCCTTCGGCGCGACGACCGAGCAGCTTCATATCGTTGGCGACGATCTCCGTCGTGTAACGTTTGTTGTTGTCTTTGTCCGTCCACTCGCGCGTACGCAGACTTCCTTCGATATAGACCTGGCTCCCTTTGCGGACATAACGGTCGGCCACGTCGGCCAACCCGCGCCACAGTGTCACGGTATGCCACTCGGTATGCTCGGTCGCGGTCTGCGTCTGTCGATTATAGATCCGCTCGGTCGTTGCGATCCGCAACCGCGCGACCTTAGCGCCCCCTTCCAGAGCCCTTACTTCAGGGTCCATCCCCACGTTTCCGATAAGAATTACTTTATTGACCATGATTTATCCCGATTAAATTATATTACAATACGATACGTCTTACCCGGAACCGCCGTACTAAAGCGCTTCGAGCATACCGACGAACAGCCGCGTCATCTTCGCTTCGGCCTTCGCCCCTTCGCGCTGCACCTCTTCGTGCGTCGACTTCATCCCGTCGAGCCCCATGTTTGTAATGATCGACACGGCGAATACCGGCAAACCCGCATGATTCGCGGCGATCACTTCCGGCGTCGTGGACATGCCTACGGTATCGGCTCCCGCCGTACGGTAGAAACGGTATTCTTTGCGGGTTTCAAAAGTCGGACCAGTCACCCCGATGTAACACCCGTACTGCAACTGGATTCCTTCCCGGCAAGCCACCTCGGCGGCCAATGCGATCAGGCCGGCGTCGTAAGGTTCGCTCATGTCCGGAAAACGCGGGCCGAGCTCCGGATCGTTGGGTCCTATCAGCGGATTCGGAATCAGGTTGATGTGGTCGGTAATCACCATCAGGTCGCCGGTGCGGAACGACGGGTTTACCCCGCCGCTCGCGTTCGACACGAACAGGCGGCCGACGCCCAGGAATTTCATCACCCGCACCGGAAAAACCACCTGCTGCGGCGTGTACCCTTCGTAATAATGGAAACGCCCCTGCATCGCGACGACCCGCCGGCCGCCGAGCATACCGAAAATAAACCGGCCGGCATGTCCTTCGACCGTCGAAACCGGAAAATCAGGTATCTCCGCATAGTCGAGCGTCGCACGGATGTCGATGCTCTCCACCAGCCCGCCGAGCCCGGTTCCGAGAATGATCCCGACTTCCGGCTCGAAATTCACCCTATTCCGGATGAAGGAGGCTGTATTTTTGATTCGTTCTGACATATAACTCCAATTGACGCAGGAATTCCGACTCGGAATCCGCCACGAATGAAACATGAATCGGTACGTAATAGAGCCGCTGCTGCACGGCTTCCGGAACTTTTTTACGGTTCGTCAGCTTCACGGCATCTTTCTCGGTCGTCAGCACGACCGCATCCGGATACGCTGCGAACAACGCTTCCAGCCGCCTCATATCGCTGAGCCGGTAAGTGTGGTGATCGTCGAAAGTCAATTCGGCCACCACGTCGAAGCGTTTCCGCAGGTTTTCCAGCAACGGAACGGGATTGGCGATGCCCGACATCGCGATCACCGGATCCCCCTCGCGGACCTTTCCGACGGCCCGGTCGGCGAACAACGGAGTAATCTCCCCCTGCCGCATCCTGGTAAAATAGAGCGATTGGTACGGGAACAGTCCGAGCGAGTTGATCACGATGCGCATATCCAGCGGATTCAGATCGTCGGGACACTTGGTCACCAGCACGAAATTGGCCCGGTGGATCTGATTGCGCGTATCCCTGAGACGTCCCCACGGCAGCAGCCGGTCGCGGTAAACCGGGTTGTTGTAGTCCATCAGCAGGATATTGACCCAGGGTTCGACGTAACGGTGCTGGAACGCGTCGTCGAGAATAATCAGCTCGATCTCGGGATGCGCCTTCCGCAGCAACCGGATCCCTTCGGCCCGCTTTTCGCAAACGGCCACCGGTACCGACGGATACTTCAGTTTCATCTGGCGGGGCTCGTCGCCGATCGTCCGTGCGGACGACGTGGGCGTAGACAGTACGAATCCTTTCGTCCTGCGGCGATATCCCCGCGACAGCACCCCGACCCGGTAATGTTCCGAAAACCGTTCGATCAACAGCTCGGCCACCGGCGTTTTTCCCGTTCCGCCGACCGTCAGGTTCCCGATACAGACTACGGGAATATCGAACTCCTCGCTCCGAAGAATCTTCAGATCGAACAGTTTATGCCTGATATGGACGACCATTCCGTACAGCCACGACAGCGGGACGGAGATCAGCGGAGGTAATTTCATAACTCATACTTATCCAATTTTCAAAAATAAATTAAAAAGATTGGATATCAAAGTTTTTAACAAACAATTATCCCCCGGAAAATTTCCGGGGGACAACCTTTTTTACCGGCTTTACCGGTTACGGCATCGCTACCCGGTAGGGCGACAACGCCTGAATACTGTTCTGGTATAACATATTACGCAATGTTTCGTAATCGCGATAAGCTTCCCCCATTTCGCCCCGGAACAATTCCGCGCGGGTCTCCGCCGAAAACAACTTCAACAACTGCGTCAGCCGGTCGGGAGACTCCTCCGGGGAGACGATCCGGAAATCGTCCGCCACGCCGGCCCGGTCGGCCGCCAGGGCCACCGCATCCCTCAACCCGCCGAAGCCGTCGATCAGGCCGATCCGCAGAGCGCTTTCACCCGACCACACCCGGCCGCCGCCGACGCTGTCTACTTGCCCTGCGGTCATGTTGCGTCCTTCGGCCACGTGACCGACGAACGCGCTGTAAACCTGCTCGACGCTATTCTGCATGAAATCGCGTTCGGCCTGGTTCATCGGGCGTACCCCGACCGCCCCGAAGACCGCCATATCCATATCGGCCGACGGATTGGTCTTAGCCACATCCACCGTAATGCCGAGTTTATCCTGAAGTCCCTTTTCGCCGTTCAGCATCAAGCCGAATACGCCGATCGAACCGGTCAGCGTCACCGGAGAAGCCAGAATGACATCCGCCGGACACGAAATGTAGTACCCGCCCGAAGCGGCCATGTTTCCCATCGACACGATGACCGGCTTGAGCTGACGGATCTGTTCCACTTCATGCCAGATCACTTCCGACGCCAGCGCGCTTCCTCCCGGACTGTTGACCCTCAGCACAACCGCTTTCACCTGGTCGTCCGTTCGTACCCGGGCCAGCCTCGCCGCCAGCGAACTGCCGCCGATCAGCCCTTCCCGGCTCTTTCCGTCCACGATCTGCCCTTCGGCATACACGACGGCGATCTTATTCCGGGATAGCTTCTGAACCGCCGTCTTCGGCTGGTCGATATAGGTTCCCAGCGATACGAATTCCGGCTCTTCGTCCCGGTCGGTCATCTCGCAAAGCATCCGCTCGACGTCGGACGCGTAAACCAGCGAATCGACCATTTTCAGATCGACCGTATTGCGGGCGCTCTGCAGAGCCAGGTCGGAAGCGTATCGCTGCAACTGAGCCGAATCGATGCCGCGGGCGTCGGAGACTCTTTTCACGACATGCCCCCAGATCGAACCCAGCAGCGCATCCATCTGCAAACGGTTCTCGGGACTCATTTTATCCAGGATAAACGGTTCGACGGCCGATTTGAACGAGCCGTGGCGGATCGCTTCGACCTGCACGCCCAACTTATCCAGAAGTCCTTTATAAAATACGACTCCGGAAGCGAGACCGAGCCAGGTCACATTGCCTTGCGGGTTCAGATATACTTTATCGGCGGCCGTAGCCATATAATAGGAACCTTGCGTATAGTAATCCGCATAGCTAACGATGAATTTCCCGGATTCTTTGAACTGCAACAACGCATCGCGGATCTCCTCCAGCGTAGCCATTCCCATTCCCATATTTGGGCTGACATTCAGGTAAATCCCGCTGATCCGGTCGTCGGTCGCAGCCGTCTCGATAGCTTTCAACACGTCGATCAAAGCGTAATTGCGGGCGACCCGCATCGATATCAGGTCGTTGAATCCCATCTCCGACAACGGGTTGCGCGACGGATCGTCGCTGATCGGCTCGGCAAAATCGAGCCGCAGCACCGTTTTCTGCTGCACGTCGGGAACCGTTTCCGAAAAAAGCGTCCCGATACCGGCCAGCACCATCACTAAAAAGACGCCGATCACCACATTGGCCACCACCAGTGCAAGCAGGCAGGCCAGAAACGTACTCCAAAAATTTTTCATTCTATCTCCTGTTTTTCGCTTTGCGGTTCATCCGAACCGTTTACTGCGCGTAAAATTACGAATTTATTCTTCATTTACACACACATATCGTTCCATAACGCAGTCCCGGCCGGTTTTCGGTCGGTTCGAGAAGATTCGGACCGAAAAAATTTCGCTCCGAACCGAACCGCATTGCCATCCAATGGTCTTCACTCCGGGAAAAGATATAATTATTTAGGCGCAAAATATCCCTGTAACGGCCTTTTTCCCGTTTAAAACGAAAGCGGCTGCCCGAAATGATTGATTTATCCGCAGGATACCGTAAATTTGTATCGAACACAAAAAACCAATCGAATGACTCAGGAAGAACTGTTCGGACTGCTGCACGAGGTCGCGCATCCCGAACTGCATAACGACATCGTCACGCTGGGCATGGTCGAAAATCCGGTGGTGACCGACGATAAAATCCAGCTCACGCTGCTTTTCCCGCGCAGCCGCGATCCGTTTGCGCTATCGATCAAGAAGCGCTGCGAAGAACTGATCGCCGCGCGGTTCCCGGATTATTCCGGGAAAATCAGCATCTTCATCAAGGAAGCCGCGCCGAAAAAAGCCGCCGAAAAAAAGGAACAGAAACCGTTCGGCGGCGAGGACGGCGTCCGTCGCATCCTTGCCGTCAGTTCCGCAAAAGGCGGAGTGGGCAAAAGCACCGTTACGGCGAACCTGGCGGTCGCCTTGTCTCGTTTGGGATATAAAGTAGGCATTCTGGACGCCGATATTTACGGGCCTTCCCAGCCGATGCTGTTCGGCGTCGAAGACTACCGGCCGGAAGGGGAAAAAAAAGACGGCAAGGATTGGATTCTTCCAGCCGAACGGTTCGGAATCCGGATCATGTCGATCGGATTTTTCATCGACCCGGCCGACGCGCTGATGTGGCGCGGCCCGATGGCGACCAACGCGTTGCGGCAAATGATCCGCCAAACGCTGTGGGGACCGCTCGATTTCCTGCTGATCGACCTGCCTCCCGGAACCGGCGACGTACACTTGTCGATCATCTCCGAAATGTCGATTACGGGAGCCATTGTCGTCAGCACGCCGCAGAAAGTGGCGCTGGCGGACGTCGTCCGCGGCATCGCGATGTTCCGAAACGACAAAATCGACATCCCCGTCCTGGGACTCGTCGAAAACATGGCCTGGTTCACTCCGGCCGAACTGCCCGAAAACCGTTATTACCTGTTCGGAAAAGAGGGTGTAAAAATGTTGGCGGAACGGCAAAAACTGCCGCTGCTGGCGCAGATTCCATTGATCCAGAGCGTTCGGGAATCCGGCGACGCGGGCCGTCCGGTCTCTGCAAAGACCGACGCTGCGAGCGAATACTACGACTTGCTGGCAAATAATATCGTACGCGAACTGCCCTAATCCGGCCATTGATGATAATTTTTCGGCTTTTTATTTGCATTCGTTTGTTTTCCAATACTATGAATGCATTTCAAAAATGTTAATAATCTGTTAAACCGACCCGCATGAAACTGTTCGTTAAAAATATCCGATTTCGGAAAAAACGGCTTGCATTTTCGACTTCCGGATCGGTATATCAAAAAACCGTACAAACGCAAGGAAAAAATACCGGATTTTACAGAATCTTACGGACAATGAAATGAACAGAAAAAAACGGAAAAATACCGGAAACTTATTTTGTCGATTAACCCCGAAAAGGTTTTCAATATATGTTTACAACAAAACATGAATAACTTTAAATCAAAAAGATGAATCGACAGGATTCGTTTACTCATTGTTCAAAAAGTATTCGTAACACGGCATAAAAAAAGTGCGGAAAATTTACCAACAGAATGAACAGGTATTATTATTACTCTTTTTTCCTTATTTATTAATTTTAAGAAATTAAAAAGAAAAGAACTGTGGAAAACGAGCGTCAACTGATCGATAAGATCCTTCGTCTGAAAAAAGAGAAGCGCGCCGTGATTCTGGCGCATTACTATACGATTCCCGAAGTGCAACAGGTGGCCGACTTCACCGGCGATAGCCTGGCGCTGTCGGCCCGGGCGGCCGAAACCGATGCGGAAATCATCCTCTTCGCCGGCGTGCATTTCATGGCGGAGACGGCGAAAATCCTTTCGCCGGACAAAAAAGTGCTGTTGCCGGAACCCGAGGCGGGATGTTCGCTGGCGGATTCCTGCAGCGCGCCGGATTTCGAGCGTTTTTTGAGGGATTATAACGGATATACGGTCGTTTCGTACGTCAATACGTCGGTCGGGGTCAAAGCGCTGACCGATATCTGCTGCACGTCGGGCAACGCGGTGCAGGTGATCGAAAGCCTGCCGGCCGACGCGAAGATCGTATTCGCTCCCGATCGGAATTTGGGAAATTACATCAAACAACTGACCGGCCGGCAGGATATGGTCGTATGGGACGGCGCATGCGGCGTCCACGAAGAATTTTCGGTGGAAAAGATCTTGGAACTGAAAAAGGAGTATCCCGAAGCGAAGGTGCTGGCGCATCCCGAATGCAAACGGGCGGTGTTGCTGACGGCCGATTACATCGGGAGTACGGCGGCTCTGCTGAAGTACGCTTCGACGGATCCGGCCGATACGTTCATCGTAGTGACCGAAGCGGGAATCCTGTACCAGATGCAGCGTGAGAATCCGCAGAAACGGTTTATTCCGGCGCCTCCGGTCGATTCCACCTGCGGGTGCAACAACTGCGCTTTCATGAAAATGGTGACCCTGGAGAAGATATGCAGCGCGTTGGAGCGGGAGGCTCCCGAGGTGGTTATCGACGAGGAGGTGCGCCGGCGTGCGGAAGGTTCGATCCGCCGCATGTTGCAGATCGGCCGAAGCAAATAATTCGAATAACGAAAAAAAACGAACGCGAAGAAGATATGAAACGGTTTATCGTGCTGTGCCTGGCTTTGTGGGCGGGCGTGTCGGGAGTCCGGGCCGACGAGGGGATGTGGCTGCTTCCCTACTTACAGAAGTTGAATATAAAAGATATGAAGGCCCGCGGGTTCCGATTGTCCGCGGAGGATATTTACGATGTCAACCGGTATGCGATCAAGGATGCCGTCGTGATTTTCGGCGGCGGGTGTACCGGAGAGGTGGTTTCCGACCGGGGATTGGTGCTGACCAATCACCACTGCGGTTTCGGTGCGATTCAGCAGCACAGCACCGTCGAGCGCGACTACCTGAAAAACGGTTTCTGGGCGATGTCCGACCGGGAGGAGATCCCTACGCCGGGGCTGACCGTGACGTTCATCCGCCGGATCGAAGATGTTTCGGATCGCATCCTGTCGCAACTGGACGATTCGCTGTCGGAGCAGGACCGCACCGTGAAGGTGGTACAGGCCATTGCGATGGTCAAGAGCCAGACGAAACTCGACCGGCCGGGACAGGAGGTGGAAATCAAGGATTTTTTCGGCGGGAACCAATACTTGCTGTTCGTGAAAGAAGTTTATACGGACGTTCGCCTGGTGGGGGCTCCGCCTTCGTCGATCGGTAAGTTCGGCGGCGATACCGACAACTGGATGTGGCCGCGGCATACCGGCGATTTTTCGATTTTCCGGATTTATGCTTCTCCGGACGGCGCTCCGGCCGATTATTCGGAAGAGAATGTTCCCTATCGGCCTCCCGTACATTTGCCGGTATCGGTAAAGGGGTATAAGCCGGGCGACTTTACGATGATTATTGGTTTTCCGGGATCGACCGAGCGGTACAAGACTTCTTACGAAATCGACTATACGCTGGACGTGGCCAATCCGAACCGGATTTTTATCCGCGGGGAGCGGCAGAAGTTGATGATGGAGGACATGCTCGCGAGCGACCGGGTGCGTATCCAGTACGCTTCGAAATATAGCTCTTCGTCGAATTACTGGAAAAATTCGATCGGGGAAAACCGCGGGTTGAAGCGGCAGCGCGTTCGGGAGCGGAAACTCGCCGAAGAAGAAAAATTCACCGAATGGGCGAATGCCGATCCGGAACGGCGGGCGAAATACGGGGAGGCGCTTCCGCTGATCCGCAAAGCGGTCGAGGGGTCGGCGCCGCTGCGGGATCGGTTGCAGTACTTTTCGGAAGCGCTGATACGGGGTACCGAGATCATCGGCGCGGTCGGTGCGGCGATACCGCTTATCAACGCCGAAAAGCAGGTCGATACGTCGAGAATCGGTGAAATCGCCGGCAAATTGCAGGCTTTTTATAAAGATTACAACCCTCCCACCGACCGGAAAATCGCCAAACGGATGTTTGGGCTGTTGCTCGACAGTCTCTCCGCGGAGGAACTGCCTTCGTGTTTTGCGGTGATCCGTGAAAATTTCGGCGGTGATGCGGACGCTTATATCGATTATGTCTACGACAATTCGCTGTTCGCATCGCCCGAAAAGGCCGAGGAATTCCTACGGCGTCCGGATGCGAATGCGTTTCTGAACGATCCGGCGTATAAAATGCGGCGGGAGGTGGTGAAAACCTATAACGCGCTGGTGGATTCGATTCGGGCGTTCGATTCGGTATTTTACCGGGGGCATCGGCTGTACGTGGCGGGCCTGATGGCGATGAATCCGGACAAGAAGTACTACCCGGATGCGAACTTTACGATGCGGCTTTCGTACGGTCAGGTATTGCCGTACGAACCGCAGGATGCCGTTTATTACGATTACTTTACGACGCTGGACGGAGTGATCGCCAAGGAGGATCCGCAGAACGCTTACGAATTTGCCGTGCCTGACAAACTGAAAGAACTTTACCGCGAACGCGATTACGGGCCTTACGCCGAAAAGGGAGTGCTGCCCGTAAATTTCATCACGACGAACGATATTACCGGCGGAAATTCGGGCAGTCCGGTGATGAACCGTAAAGGAGAGTTGATCGGGCTGGCGTTCGACGGGAACTGGGAGGCGATGAGCGGGGATACCGTTTTCGAACCCCGGCTGCAGCGGACCATCTGCGTGGATATCCGTTACGTGTTGTTTATTATCGACCGGTTTGCGGGCGACACCCGGTTGATCGACGAGATGACGATCGTCCGGTGACGGCCGTCCCGGATATTATAATGTCTGTAAAATTTGCAGATATTATCAAAATAGAATTAATTTTGTGCAAAATTGGTATTTTATGAGCGATTTGCACGAAGAATCAGCATCGGTTGAAGGAAAATCCTTGAATTTTCTGGAAGAAATTGTAGAGGAAAGCATCGCCGGGGGCGAGAAACGGGTGCAGACCCGGTTTCCGCCCGAACCGAACGGTTATCTGCATATCGGGCATGCGAAAAGCATTTGCCTGAATTTCGGTTTAGCCCGCAAATACGGAGGAAAGTGTAACTTGCGTTTCGACGATACGAACCCGGTCAAGGAGGATGTCGAGTACGTCGATTCGATCCAGCAGGACGTTCGCTGGCTCGGTTTCGAGTGGGCCGGCGTGCACTATGCGTCCGATTATTTCGACCAGTTGTACGCTTGGGCCGTCGAATTGATCCGCAAAGGGCTGGCTTATGTGGACGATCAGTCGCAGGAGGAGATTCGTCAGAGCCGGGGTACGGTGACCGTGCCGGGCAAGGAGAGCCCGTGGCGCAACCGGTCGGCGGAAGAGAACCTCGACCTGTTCGAACGGATGAAAAACGGCGAGTTCGGAGACGGCGAAAAGGTGCTGCGTGCGAAAATCGATATGGCTCATCCGAATATGCTGCTGCGCGACCCGATCATGTACCGGATCCTGCATGCCGAGCATCATCGCACCGGCAACAAATGGTGCATCTATCCGATGTACGATTATGCGCACGGGCAGAGCGATTCGATCGAGAAGGTTACGCATTCGATCTGTACGCTCGAATTCGACGTGCACCGGCCGCTGTACGACTGGTTTATCGAGAAGTTGGATATCTATCCGAGCCATCAGTACGAGTTTGCGCGTTTGAACCTGACCTATACGATGATGAGCAAGCGGAAACTGTTGCAGTTGGTGCAGCAGGGCACCGTGATGGGTTGGGACGATCCGCGTATGCCGACGATCTGCGCGCTGCGGCGTCGGGGTTATACGCCGGAGAGCGTGCGAATGTTCGCCGATAAGGTGGGCGTGGCTAAGCGGGATAACGTGATCGACCTCGGACTGCTCGAATTCTGCGTCCGGGAAGACTTGAATAAACGGGCTCGACGGCGCATGGCCGTGTTGGACCCGATCCGCGTGGTGATTACCAATTATCCGGAAGAGAAAACCGAAACGGTCGATTGTATCAATAATCCGGAGGACGAAACGGCCGGGAAACGGGAAGTTCCGTTCGGGCGGGAGATCTATATTGAGCGCGACGATTTTATGGAAAATCCTCCCAAGAAATATTACCGTCTCTCTCCGGGCGGTGAGGTGCGGCTCAGGTACGCCTATTTGATCCGGTGCGACGAAGTGATCAAGGATGCCGACGGCAAGGTGGTCGAACTGCGTTGTACGTACGATCCGATGTCCAAGGGGGGACGCTCTTCCGACGGGCGTAAGGTGAAGGGGGTGATCCACTGGGTTTCGGCGCGGCATGCGGTTCCGGCCGAAGTGCGACTGTTCGACCGCTTGTTCGTCAAAGAGGATATGAACGACATCGAGGAGGGGAAGACGTTCGAGGATTACCTGAATCCCGATTCGCTGAAGACCGTAACCGGATATCTCGAACCTTCGCTGAACGAAGCTGCGGAAGGAGATACTTTCCAGTTCGAACGGTTGGGTTATTTCTGCGTGGACAGAGATTCCACGGCGGCTGGGAAAGTATTCAACCGTACCGTTACGTTGAAAGACAGTTGGGCTAAAATGGCTGCCAAATAAGAGACGGTCTCCGTTTTCCGTTTCCATAATAATTGAAGACTTGTGTAAGTTGAAAAAGTTGCTTTTATTACTGGTTTTTGCGGGGATTTCCGCCGTTTGCTTCGCACAGGCGGATAGTTGCCGCATCATCATTACTACGCCCGGTTATACGTCGATTTACCGCTATTCGGATCGGGAATTCGCCAAACAGATGGCCTGTGATTTCAAGGTGGCCGACGCTTCGGTGACCGAAGAGCCGAAAGGAGACGGCTGTTCGCTGGTGAAGCTGCGGATCGGCCAGCGGGAATACAGTTTTGCCGTATCGCCGGATGCGCCGGTCGTGCGTCTGCAGTACGACCGCAATAGAAGGCTGTTTAAAGGCATGGGATTTAATTATATCGAGCAAACCGAGGCCAAGTACGAGGCGCCCTCTTTTAATGGCGTATCGCTGCTGAAATTACCGGAGCTTTGGCGGCCGCAGATCGAAAAGCTGATTGACGACCGCAGCCTGCTCGATCCGGACAGGCCGGACGTGTTTTTACTCGAAGTCGATATCGACGAAGACGGGATCGTGCACCGGATCGTGGAGCTGGGCGGGGCGTTGAAGCAGTATTCGCAGGTGTTTATCGATAAGATTTACGATATTGCGGTGCGCGGATGGAATCCGGCTAAACGTAACGGAGTGCCTTTCAGGACGGTAGCCCAGATTCGGTTCGTAATAGACGAAAATTGACCGATCGCTTTTTTGCGCGGACAACCGGTAGAAATTTTTATAAATAACGTTATTTCGGATCGAAAGCGGAACATACTGCGGATTCCGAAGGCGTAAAAAAAGAGAGACAGATCGTCTCTCTTTTTTATATAATTGATTATTAATGTTTTATAAAATAGACTTCGTAATTTTCATGGCGCAGAAGTGCGGCCCGCACATCGAGCAGTGGTCGGATCCTTCGCGAATCATTTCGAAGTGCATCCGGCGGGCCCGTTCCGGGTCGAGCGACAGGTTGAACTGGTCGTTCCAGCGCATTTCATACCGGGCATGGCTCATTTGCAGGTCGCGTTCGGCCGCTCCGGGATGTCCTTTCGCGATGTCCGCCGCATGGGCGGCCAGTTTGTAAGTTACGACGCCTTCGCGGACATCGTCCTTGTTCGGCAGGGCCAGGTGCTCCTTGGTGGTTACGTAGCACAGCATGGCGGTCCCCATCCATCCGATCATCGCCGCGCCGATCGCGGAGGTAATGTGGTCGTATCCGGCTCCGATGTCGCTGACCAGCGGTCCCAACGTGTAGAACGGGGCTCCGTGGCAGTATTTGATTTGCTTGTCCATATTTTCACGGATTTTTTGCATCGGAACGTGTCCCGGCCCTTCGATAATGACCTGTACGTCGTGTTTCCATGCGATTTTAGCCAGTTCTCCGAGTACTTCCAGCTCTCCGAACTGGGCTGCGTCGTTTGCATCGGCAATGCTTCCCGGACGCAATCCATCGCCGAGCGAGAAAGCGATGTCGTATTTTTTAAGCAGTTTGCAAATGTCTTCGAAATGGGTATACAAAAAGTTTTCCTGTTTGTTGATGCTCATCCATTTTGCAAGAATCGACCCGCCGCGCGAAACGATTCCGGTCACGCGTTTCAGTGCGGCGGGCAGGTGGCGCTGTAAGATACCGGCATGGATGGTGAAGTAATCCACCCCTTGTTCGCACTGTTCGACCAGCGTATCGTAATACACTTCCCAGGTCAGATCGGCAATTTCGCCGCCTACTTTTTCCAACGCCTGGTACATCGGTACGGTGCCGATCGGTACGGGAACGTTGCGCAGGATAGCTTCGCGGGTTTGGTGGATCTCCTTGCCCGTTGACAGATCCATCACGGTGTCGGCTCCCCATTTGACGGCCCACATGGCTTTTTCGACCTCTTCCTCGATCGACGAGCCCAGCGCCGAATTACCGATGTTGGCGTTGATTTTGACCAAGAATTTACTGCCGATAATCATCGGTTCCGCTTCCGGATGCCGGTAATTGGACGGCAGTACGGCGCGTCCTTCGGCAATCTCTTCCCGTACCATTTCGGGTGTGATGCGGTCTTCCCGTTCGTTGTTCTGATTCTCCCGGATGGCGACGTATTCCATTTCGGGCGTGATGATCCCGTGCCGGGCATACCACAACTGGGTATGGAATTCTCCCTCTTTCTCCCTCTCCTTGATCCACGGTTCCCTGACTTTCGGCATTCCCTTCCGGATGTCGATTTGATAATTGTCGTCGGTATAGGCGCCGGTCGTATCGTAAACGCAGACTTTTTTCCCGTTTTGCAGCGATATTTCCCGCATACCGACTTTGATCGGATGTAGCGTCCCGTCTATATAAATCTTTTTAGCTCCGTTTTTTGATAGGTCGAAAATGTTTTTCATTTCTTTTAAATTTGTTCCACGTGGAACATTCTCCACGATGGATGTTTTAAATAAAGATTTGTTCCACGTGGAACAATTAACGTCCGAAATAAACCAACAGTACGTTGATGTCGGCCGGGCTGACTCCCGGTATCCGCGAAGCCTGTCCGATGGTAGACGGGCGGATTCTCGTCAGTTTCTGTCGGGATTCGATCGAAAGCGAAGTCAGTTCGCTGTAATTGAAATCCGGTCGGATCCGGATATTTTCGAGTCGCGTCATTTTGTCGGCGATGTGCCTTTCGCGCTCGATGTATCCGTGATATTTGATCTGGATTTCGGCTTCTTCGATCACTTCCTGCGAACACCCGTTTTCAAAAATGAAATCGGCCAGTTCGGGCAGGTATTCCGCCAGTCCGTTCAACGTGATTTTGTTGCGTAAAATGATATCGTAAAGTTTTCGTCCCTGGGTCAGCGGCGTCGATTCGATCGATTTTAAATACTCCTCCAAATCGGCCGGAGTGACACTCAGTTGACGAACGAATGAAATAAGCGATTCTACGGACGATTTTTTTTGCATCGTTTTTCGATACCTTTTTTCATCCGCAAGCCCTATTTTATACGAAATCGGCGTAAGCCGGATATCCGCATTGTCCTGCCGGAGCAAAATCCGGTATTCGGCGCGGCTGGTGAACATCCGATAAGGTTCGTCGACGCCTTTGGTGACCAGGTCGTCGATCAATACCCCGATGTACGATTCGTCGCGCCGCAGTACGAGCGGTTCGTCGTCCCGCAGTTTCAGTACGGCGTTGATTCCGGCCATCAGTCCCTGTGCAGCGGCTTCTTCGTATCCTGTCGTTCCGTTCACCTGACCGGCAAAAAACAATCCGCCGATCAGTTTCGTCTCCAGCGAATGGTAGAGCTGGGTCGGCGGAAAATAGTCGTATTCGATCGCATAACCGGGCCGGTAAAGTTGTACATTTTCGAATCCTTTGATTTTTTGCAGCGCCGCCACCTGAATATCCCATGGCAACGACGACGAAAAACCGTTCAGGTAGTATTCGTGGGTGTCGGCTCCTTCGGGTTCGAGAAAAAGTTGATGGGAATCCTTGCCGGCGAAAGTCCGCAACTTATCTTCGATACTCGGACAGTAGCGTGGTCCGATCCCCTTGATAGTGCCGTTGAACAACGGCGAATCGGCGAATCCGCTCCTCAAAATATCGTGCACTTCTTTCGATGTGTAAACGAGATAACAAGGAATTTGTTTTTTAATACACTCTGTATCAGTAGAATATGAAAATTTACCGGGTGTTTCGTCTCCTTGTTGCTCTTCGAGTCGGCTGAAGTCGATCGAACGGGCGTCGAGCCGGGCCGGAGTGCCGGTTTTCATGCGTCCGACTTCGAAACCGAGTCCGGCCAGTTGGGCGCTCAGCCCGTGCGAAGCGGGATCGCCGGCGCGACCGCCCGGAACATGCGTCCGGCCGATGTGCATCAACCCTTCGAGGAAGGTTCCTGCGGTCAAAATAACGGCTTTCGAGCGGAATTGCACTCCCATCCGAGTCGTAACCCCGGCGACCGTATTTTGTTCGATCTGAAGGGCGGTTACGGCGTCTTGCCACAGGTAGAGATTTTGCGTGTTTTCGAGCATTTCGCGCCACAGCAGCGAGAAGCGCGCCTTGTCGCACTGCGCGCGCGGACTCCACATCGCCGGCCCTTTCGAACGGTTCAGCATACGGAATTGCAGCGTCGTACGGTCGGTGACGATGCCCGTATAACCGCCCATCGCATCGATCTCCCGGACGATCTGTCCTTTGGCCACGCCCCCGACGGCCGGATTGCACGACATCTGGGCGAATTTGCCCATGTCCATTGTGATTAACAGCGTCCGGCAGCCCATATTGGCCGCCGCCGCCGCCGCTTCGCATCCGGCATGTCCTCCTCCGACGACGATGATATCGTATTCGAATTTCATTTTTTTTGTTTTTCCGGCTCCCCTTTCCGCTTCTTGTCTACCCGACGCGGCGCGGACCCGGGGATTTCGTTGTAAAACAGGTCCAGGTATTTGTTTTCCAGACTTTTCATCCGTGCGGCTTCTTCGGGCGTTTTGTCGCCGTAGCCGCACAAATGCAGAATACCGTGAATGATCACGCGCTGCAGTTCGTTTTCGAACGTCGTTCCGAAAGCGGCCGCGTTATCGCGCACGGTACCGATTCCGATCATCAGGTCTCCGGCGATCTTTTTCTTCTCCGGATCGCTGTAATCGAACGTAATAATATCCGTAAAGTAGTTGTGGTTCAGGTATTTGTTATTTACTTCCAGCAGCCGTTCGTCCGAACAGAAGACGACCGATACGGCTCCCGTGTCCCACCCCTCCGTCCGGGCCGTTCGCCTGATCCATGCGGAGGTTTTTCTTTTGCCCCTGAATATGAAGTCGCACGCTTCGGTGCAGTAATTTACCGGCATTGTTCGTATCGTAGTTTAATTCGTTTTCGGGTTACCGTCTCAGCCATTTTTCCGGATTCAGGTTGACGGGATTGTTCTGCGCGTCGAGTTTCCACACTTCGAAATGCAGCGTGCAATCGTTACTGTCTTCGGACGAAGCGATCCGCCCGATCGGCTGGTTCAGCGTGACCCGGTCGCCCACCTTGACGTTGACCGAAGCGAGGTTGCTGTAAAGGGTCAGGTAGTTTCCGTGACGCAGCAGGACGACCTTGTTCGTCCATTGGTTCAGCAGCACCTGGCTGACTTCTCCCTCGAACACGGCGCGCACTTCGGCTCCCGGTTCGGCTGCGATGTCGACGCCCTGGTTCTTTTCGACGACGCCTTTGATCGCAGTGTGCGAGTGGAGTCCGTAGTTATTTACGATGACTCCCCGCACCGGGTAGGGCAACTTGCCGGTATTCTGTTCGAATTGTCCGGAGAGCTTGACGTCGAATTCCCGTTGTTCGGACGTTTGCGGTTTCGCTTTGTTTTTGCGCGATTCTTCGGCGATGATCTGCCGTATCTGTTTCTGCATCTGTTCGATCCGCTTCCTGTTCGCCTTGATGATCGAGTTCAGTTTGCCCGCTTCCTGCTGCAGTTTCTGCGACGAGGTGCGGTACTGCGTTTCGTCCTTGTCCAGCGAGGTCAGCTCTTCGTTGCGGCTGCGGCGCACTTTGTCGAGTTCCTCCTTCTGACTTTGCAGGCTGGATATTTCGCGTCCGACCGAGGCCGATACCGAATCGATTTCGGCGGCTTTCTGTTCCCGCATCCGGTTGTAGCGGTGCATATAGGCGATCCGCAGCGTAGCGTCGTTGAAATCCCGCGATGCGAACAGAAAGAGCATGAAGTTGTTCAGCTTGTAATTCTTATAGGAATCGTAAACCATCGCGGCGTATTCCTGCCGCAGCCGATTCAGATCCTGTTCCAGCGACCGGATCGTCGTGTTTTTCGCACCGATGTTGTTTTCGATCAATCCCGACTGTTTTTCGAGGTTCGAGATGATGTTCTTCCGGTTGCGGATCTTATTGCGGATCAGGTTTAGCTGCCGGTCGGTCGTTTGCTGGTTTTTCTGCGTTTTCGACAGCAACTGGTTGGTCATTTTGATCTCCTCTTCGGCTTGCCGGATCTCTTCGCGCAACGATTCCAACTGCTGGGCCGGCACGCTCAGCGTCGCAAGGGCAAACAAAAGGGTCAGCAACAGTCTTGTCCGGGTCATCGTTATTCGATTTGTTTAAGCCGTTGTTCGATCTGCTCCGGATCGTAACCGCTTTCCAGCGCCTTTTTCCAGTAAATCGAAGCCATGAAGTTGTCTTTCAGTTTATAGAGGATGTCGCCGTAGTGCAGGAACAGTTCCTTGTTGCCGGTACGATCGAGCGATACGGCCTGCCGCATCGGCGTCCGTGCTTCTTCGTACCGGCCCAACTGGTAGAGCACCCATGCGTAGGTATCCAGGTAGGTCGGGTTGTTCGGCGACAGCCGGATCGCCTTTTCCGTCATCGCGAGCGCCTTGTCGAGCCGCTCGTTGCGCAGGCTCAGGAAATAAGCGTAGTTGTTGTATATGACCGCATTGGTCGTATCGAGCTTCATGCCTTTTTCATACGATTTGAAGCAGTTTTTGTAGTCGCCGAGCGTTTGGTAATTGTCTCCCAGCACGCCGTAGATCACACTGCGCAGCGAGTCGGTTTTAGCGTATTTGAGCGCTTCGCGGTAGGCCGGTTCGGCTTCTTTCGGGTTGTTCAGCATGTAGGCCGAAATAGATCCCTTGCGCAGGTAGAGCTCCGGGTCGGACGGGAAGCGCTGTAAGGCCATTGCCGTGTATTTGGCCACCGAATCGGGCCGTTTCTGATATGCTTCGATCTCGATGACGGTGTTGAACGGCTCTTTGCGGTCGGTCGAATCGTTCAGGTAGGATTTGTACAGACTGAGCGCGTCTTCCAGAAATCCTCCGGCGATCAGGTGTTTGGCGTACAGTTCGACCGTCCGGTAGTCTTCGGGATAAGTGATCGCCAGCGACGAAGCCAGTTCTCCGAGTTGGACGTAATAGTCGCGGTAATAATTCGGCGTTTGGGTGAGTTCTTCGAAAAATTTCAGTTTCGTTTCGAGCGGAAATTCTTTCGACCGGAAAAGTTGCGCAGCCGTCGACAGGAAGCGGACATTGTCGTTCGTGCGCTTGTAAAAATCATTCAGCGACGCGATGACGCGCAGACTGTTGGGATTGATCTCCTGCGCTTTCCGATAAGCTTCCTGCGCCTGCGCGAGCTGTCCGAGCGTGGTGTAGAGTTCCGCCAGTTCGACGTAGTTGTCTTCGTCGTAAGGGAAATTTTCCACCATGGCTTTCGCCTCGACCAAGGCCCGGTCGTACTGTTTCATGTTCAGCAGCAGTTGCCGCTTATACCCCGCCAGCATTTCGACGGCGCCGAGTTGGCGTTCGGCCGAATCGAGGATGATCAGCGCTTTCTCGGGATCGCCTTTCTGTTCGTACAGCATGGCGATCAGCCGGTAGTTGTCCGGATTGTTCGGAGCGGCCTTCAGCAGCGAATTGTAAACCGTCATCGCCGAGTCGTAGCGCTGCGTGGCGATCAGCAGCCGTCCGAGCTGGGTTCGGTACCAGATGTTGCCCGTGTCGGCGGCATTGGCCCGCAGACTGTACCGGAGGGCGGTTTCGGGCTCGGACATCGTGAGCGTGGCCAACTCGAAAAGGGTCGGCGCATGCGTCGAATCGATCTCCAGCACCTTTTTGAAAAGGTCTACCGACTGTTGCGGATCGCCGTTCATGATGTTGTTCTTGATCCCTTCGGTGTAATAATAAGAAGCCGTCTGCTCCGGCGAATATCCCCGGTCTGTCCGCGCTTCCGGTTTCGAAGCATAGGCCGGACGGGACGGGCCGCAAAACAGCAGCGCCGCAGCGGCGGCACCCACGCAAAGAGATTTTGTCAGTTTCGTCATAAACAGCCCCTCCGGGTTTTTTAGAAAACAGAATCGAACTGGCGCAAGAAACGCGCGTCGTTTTCGAAGTAGAGCCTCAGATCCTTGACGCCGTATTTCAACATGGCGATCCGTTCAACTCCCATGCCGAATGCGAAGCCCGAATACCGTTGCGGGTCGATGCCCGACGCTTCGAGCACGTTCGGATCGACCATCCCGCAGCCCATGATTTCGAGCCAGCCGGTATGTTTGCATACGTTGCATCCTTTGCCTCCGCACAAGTTGCACGACACGTCCACTTCGGCCGACGGCTCGGTGAACGGGAAGTACGACGGGCGCATCCGGATCTGCGCCTTTTCGCCGAACATCTCCTTGGCGAAATACAGAATGCTCTGTTTCAGGTCGGCGAACGATACGTTTTCGTCGATATAAAGTCCTTCGACCTGGTGAAAAATGCAGTGCGCCCGGTACGAAATGGCCTCGTTGCGGAATACCCTCCCCGGGCAAACCACGCGGATCGGCGGTTTCTGACGCTCCATCGTGCGCACCTGGATCGAACTGGTGTGCGTCCGCAGCAGGATATCCGGGTTTTTGCGGATGAAAAACGTGTCCTGCATATCGCGGGCCGGATGCTCCGGCGGAAAATTCAGCGCCGAGAATACGTGCCAGTCGTCTTCGATTTCGGGCCCTTCGGCGACCGTATAGCCGAGCCGCGCGAAGATGTCGACGATTTCGTTCCTTACCAGCGAGATCGGATGCCGGCTGCCGATCGGGTCGTTCGATCCCGGACGAGTCATGTCGATGGCCGCGTCCGAGTCGGTTTCGGTATTTTCCAGAGCGGATTTCATCTCCGCGATTTTGTCGTTGATGCGTGTTTTCAGCGCGTTGATCTTCTGGCCGAGCTCTTTTTTCAACTCCGGCGCCACTTTCTTGAACTCTTCGAACACGTCGTTCATTTCCCCTTTGCGTCCGAGCATTCGCACCCGGAACTCTTCGACCTCGGCGGCGGCCTGCGGTTTGAACGCTTCGACCCGCTTCAGCAAATCGTTTATTTTGTCGATCATCGTTGGTGGTTTATGTTTTTATCGCTATTTTTACCCGATAGATTTAACGAACAAAGTTAAGAATATTTTGTAAATGACGCGCATAAAAAGCATAATTACCGGTTTGTCGGTATGGATCGCAATATCGGCGTCAGCGCAAAAAGTGGGTGTGGTGATGAGCGGAGGCGGGGCTAAGGGATTGTACCACATCGGAGTAATGAAGGCTTTGGAAGAGAACGGGATTCCGGTCGACTACGTTTCGGGCACGTCGATGGGATCGATTATCGCGGGGCTTTACGCGATCGGGTACACGCCCGACGAAATGGCCGAAGTTTTCAAATCGGATCAGATCAAATACTGGATGAGCGGCAAGATCAAGCCGCAGTATATCTATTATTTCCGGCAGAAACAACCCAATGCGGCGATGGTGTCGTTGCGGCTCGATCTGCGTAACCGCAACAAAAAGATGGTGGCCCAGTTGCCCACCAACTTGATCCCGTCCGACCAGATCGACATGTCGTTCGTGGAGTTCTTCGCAGCGCCGAACGCGCAGTGCGGAGGCGATTTCGATAAGCTTTTCGTCCCGTTTCGTTGCGTGGCAACCGATGCGGCCGCGCAGAAGGAGGTGGTGTACCGCAACGGAGACCTGGGTAAGGCGATCCGGGCTTCGATGACCATTCCGCTCGTTTTCAAACCGCTGAAACAGGATTCGACGCTGCTCTACGACGGCGGCATGTACAATAATTTCCCATGGCAGGTGCTGAAAGAGGATTTCGGTCCGGAGGTGCTGATCGGAAGCAAGTGCACGGCCGGCAATACCAAGCCCAGCGAGGACAACGTGGTGGACCAGATCCTGGCGCTGACGATGATGCATACCGACTACAAATTGCCGTCGGACAGCGACATTCTGATCGAACACGCTTTCGAGGATGTGTCGACGCTCGATTTCGGCAAGGTGGAGTATGTGATCAACCGCGGTTACAGCGACGCCATCGACGCGATGCCGCTGATCAAGGAGCGCATTACCCGCCGCGTGGACCCCGATTCGCTGTCGGCGGCTCGGAAGGCTTACCGGGCTTCGTTGCCGAACCTGTTTTTCGACAAGTACGAGATTTCCGGGCTGAACGATAACCAGACGATGTATGTTAAGGAGTTGCTGCAACTGGACGGGCCGAAAAACGCTAAAAAGAAGAAGGACCGAGCATTCGACCTCGAAAAATTCCGTTCCGGTTATTTCAAGATTTTGTCGGACGGGGATATCGAAGGAAATTATCCGGACGTGACCTACGACGATTCCTCGAAATTTTTCAAGCTCGACATCGAGATGAAGACCAAACCGAGCTTCAAAGTGATGTTCGGCGGCAACGTGTCGTCGACGTCGATGAACCAGGCCTACGTCGGACTCGAATACCGGCGGATCGGCCTCAGTTCGCAGACCTACAATTTCGACGGTTATTTCAGTCCGCTCTACTCGTCGTTGTCGCTGCGGGGACGTACCGATTTTTTCATGAAGGCGCTGTTTTCGCTCGATTACGGGTATAACTTCAACTATTACAACTATTTTAAAAGCAATTTCGGCGGGATCGCCAAAAAGACCGACCTGACCTACTCGAAGTATATCGACACGTATGCGACGGCCGCGCTGACCGTACCGGTCGATCGTTATTCGGTGCTGTCGCTGCGCATGAACGGAGGTTACGACCGTTACAGTTATTTCCAGACGACCGACTATACGGACGACGACGTGATGGACCGGACGCAGTTCCCGTTCTTCGGCCTGAAGCTGGAACTCGACCGCAACGGCCTGAACTACCTGCTCTACCCGACGCGGGGTATCCGCCAGACGATATCGGCCATTTTCGTTACCGGCAACGAAATGTACGCTCCCGGAACCCGGTCGCCCGATCAGGTTCCGAGGCGCAGCGGCGATTCGCGGCACTGGTTCGGGGCGCAGTTCGTCCGCGAGCACTATTATCCGGTGTGCAAATGGTTCTCGGTCGGATACCTGGCGCAGTTGGTCGTGACGAATCATCCTTCGTTCACAAACGAGTACGCGACCAACATCTCTTCGCCGGCTTTCACGCCGACTCCGCACAGCCGGTTCGTGTATATCAAGGAGTTCCGCAGCAATTCGTTCATCGGACTCGGCATTATGCCGACGTTCGAGTTCGCCCCGAAGTTCTACCTGAAAAACAGCGCCTACGCCTTCCTGCCCGGCGACAACAACAAGGTGAAAGAGAATATCCACAAGCGCGTGCGCTACATGTTCAATTCGTCGCTGGTCTATCAGACGGCTTTCGGCCCGGTCAGCTTGACCCTGTCGAAATACGACGTCACCAACAAAAACAACTGGTTCCTGACGTTCAATTTCGGGTTCACGATTTTCAATCGTAATGGATTATTTTATTGATTTTCAGTGTTGTAGTGGGCGATGGATCTTCGGTTTTCATTTTTCGGAAAAAAAAACTACTTTTGCAACCTAAAACAATTCAATGCAATGGCAACGACAGCAGATATCAAAAACGGAATGTGCATCGAACTGGACGGTAAAACGTTTTCGATCGTCGAATTCCTGCACGTAAAACCCGGCAAAGGCCCGGCCTTCGTCCGCACCAAACTGAGAAACCTCGAAAACGGGCGCGTGCTCGACAAAACGTTCTCGGCCGGCGAGAAGATCGAACCGGTTCGTGTGGAACGCCGTCCCTACCAGTACCTTTACGAAGACGATTTGGGCTGCAATTTCATGCATACCGAAACGTTCGAGCAGATCCATATCGACCGCAATCTGATCAATAATTCCGACCTGATGCGCGAAGGACAGGTCGTGGAGGTGATGTTCCATACCGAAAAGGAAACCGTCCTTTCGGCCGAACTTCCTCCGGTAGTGGACATGGAAGTGACTTACACCGAACCCGGCGTGAAAGGCGACACCGCTTCGACCAATTCGCTGAAGCCGGCTACGGTCGATACGGGAGCTACTGTGAAGGTGCCGTTGTTTATCAATACCGGCGACAAAATCCGCGTGGATACCCGTACCCGCGAGTACAACGAACGGATCAAAGAATAGGTCTCGAACTTACGATTGGCAAGCCGCATTTGTAAAAATGCGGCTTTTTTGTGCCGTTTCGGAATAATTTCGGTATCTTTGAAAACGTGCACGGCGATTGTTTCGGATAAGAGGGCCGTTTTTTGGAACGTGTATGGGTTGCCGTCGCCCGTTTTGTCACCGCGGACGGAGGTATGCGTCGTTTATGGAAATTTTCCGTGCGGTACGGATTCTTTTTTAACGTTCAATAAAATAGATTTATGTTCAGAAAACGCGTTTTTCTTATTTTACTCGCATCGTGCGGTCTGGCCGTTTCGCTTTCCGCGAAAAAGGCGGAAGCGTCTGTTGCCGTTCCGCAGTCACAGATCGATGCTTGCCGCGCATGGGTCGATCGGCAGTTTGCCGTCGGCGGACCGCTGCCGTTCAGTTTCGTTTACGACGGGAAATCTTCCGGCGAATTTTTAAGCGGCTGCAAATTGAAAGTGAAAACCGGTTCGGCGGATGCCGCCCGCGAACGGGAGGCGCGGACTTATACCGATCCCGCTTCCGGCCTGGAGGTGCGCTGCGAGATCGTTCGTTATGCCGATTACCCGGCCGTGGAGTGGGTCGTCTATTTCAAAAATAACGGCAGGACGAAAACCGGAATCCTCGAAAACCTGTTGCCTTTGGACGTTCCGTTCGGATTGGACGGGAAAGACGACGTTTACCTGAACTACAACGAGGGAGGGCACTCTGGAGCGAAGGATTTCCAGCCGAACCGGATGAAGCTCGGCCGGCAGGAGGCCAAAGAGGTCGGCGCTTTCTGGTACGGTTTCCCGACGGCCGAGAACCTGCCGTTCTTCAATGCGGAGTGGAACGGCGGAACCCGGGGCGTGATGACCGCCGTAGGTTGGCCTGCGCAGTGGAAAGCTTCGTTCGACAGGAAGGCCGACACGACGCTGAACGTTCGCATCGGACAGATTAAAACGCGCTTGTACCTTGAACCGGGCGAGGAGATTCGCACGCCGCTGGTCGTAGTGATGTTCTGGAACGGGACGCGCGACGCGGCGCAAAACATGTGGCGCGGCTGGATGTACGACCATAACCTGCCGCGTCCGGGAGGCCGTTTGCCCGAACCGATCCTCGAAGCGGCCAGTTCGGCCTATTTCGCCGAGATGTTCCATGCTACGGATAAAGACCAGATGGAGTTTATCGACCGTTACCTCGAAGAGGGTGTGAAGTTGGATTACTGGTGGATGGACGCCGGCTGGTATCCGAACCGGGGAGGTTCGTGGCAAGATCTGCTCGGAACGTGGTATCCCGACCCGAAACGTTACCCGAACGGACTGCGGGCGATCAGCGACCACGCCCATGCGAAAGGGGTCAGGTCGTTGCTTTGGTTCGAGCCGGAGCGCGTGACGGCCGGCAGTTGGATTTATGAAAACCATCCGGAGTGGACGCTCGGCGACGGCACTACCCGCTTTTTCAACTACGGAAATCCCGAAGCGCTGGCTTGGATGACCGATCATGTGGACAGTCTGCTCAAAAGCGAGGATATCGACCTGTACCGTCAGGATTTCGCCGTCATGTCGTCCGATTACTGGAACGAGGAAGACCGCAAAAATCCCGACCGGCAGGGGATCGCCGAAATCAAGCACGTAATCGGTTACCTGAAATACATGGACGAGCTGCAACGCCGCCATCCGGGGATGCTGATCGACATCTGCGCCGCCGGCGGCAAGCGGCTCGAACTCGAAAACCTGCGGCGCGCCGTACCGCTGTGGCGCAGCGACTACGCGTTCGAACCGGTCGGCGTGCAGGGACAGACTTACGGACTTTCGGCCTGGATTCCGTTCTCCGGCGCCGGGGTCAACCGGATCACGGCTTACGATTTCCGCAGCAATATGAGCCCGTCGATCGTGCTGAATCTCGATTCGCGGGTCAAGGACGCCGATTACCCGTTGCTGCGCAGATTGCTGGCGCAGTGGGAGGAGGTGCGCGGCGACTACCGCGGCGACTTCTATCCGCTGACTGCGTACAGCTTGCAGGACGACGTGTGGATCGGCTGGATGTTCTTCCGTCCCGAGACGGGTACGGGCTTCGTGCAGATGTTCAACCGGGCCGGGTCGATCTACGATTCGGGCGTATGCCGGTTGAAAGGGCTCGATCCGCAGAAACGGTACCGGGTTACCGATATGGATACGCAGCAAAGCGTATTGTTTGGCGGCGAGGAGCTGCTCGGCCAGGGGCTGCGGTTCACTTTTACGCAGGCTCCGGAGTCGAAATTGATCCGGATCTCCGAAGTCGACCGGCCGTAATGCGTCGGCCGGAAGGAGCGCTCCCGAAAACGAAAACGGAAAAGATTCCGCCCCGCCGGGCGGAATCTTTTTTATTCGGGGTCCCGTACGGGTTGCCGGGACGGTTGCTCCGTTCGCAAGGTTTCCGACGCTCCGCCCCGTTCCGGCGGCGAGGATTTTCCGAACGGTGCCGTCTCGGAAAAATTTCGGGGCCGGACGGAATGCACGGAATTTTATTTACTTTTGCCTGAAAGCGGTTCCGTACCCCGGGCGAAACATTCTTGTCCCCGCTGCTCTATCGAATGAAAATCGACGGGAAAAACGGAACCGCTTTTTGCGCTCCGCGGCAGGCGGGCGGAGCCGTTATCCGCCGTTCATGTACGCTTCGATCCCGGCGGTCGTTACCGGGGGGCGGTTACCGCCGAGCATCCGGTTGCCGTAATAAGTAATCAGCATGTCGTCCTCGATCCGAATACCGCCGAAATCGAGGTATTCCCGCACTTTTTCGAAGTCGATGAACCCGCCGCCGAGTCCTTCCCGTTCCCATTTGGCGATCAGCGCCGGAATAAAGTAAATGCCCGGCTCGACCGTGATGACGAAGCCTTCTTTCAGCCGTTTGCCCATTCTGAGCGACGAAAGCCCCGGCGTCGAGCTGCGCAGCGTCTCTTCGTCGTAGCCGACGTATTTTTCGCCGATATTCTCCATGTCGTGCACGTCGAGCCCCATCTGGTGTCCCAACCCGTGCGGCATGAACAGCGCCTGCGCCCCCACCCCGACCGCGTCCTGCATGTTGCCGCGCATCAGGCCGAGCGATTTGAGTCCCTCGGCGATCACCATCGACGCTTCGTTGTGCATCCGGTAGTAGAACGTGTCCGGCCCGGCCAGTTCGAACGTGCGGTCGTTGGCCGCCAGCACGATGTCGTAAACGTCTTTTTGCCTGCCGGTGAAACGTCCGTTGACCGGGAATGTCCGCGTGAAGTCGCTGCAATAGTTCATCGCCGTCTCTGCGCCGGCATCGATCAGCATCAGCCGGCCGCTTTGCAGGACATGGTCGTAATCGTGGTTATGCAGCGTTTCGCCGTGCTGCGTTACGATCGCCGGGAACGATACTCCGGCTCCGTGTTGCAGGGCGACGCCTTCGATCGCCCCGGCGATTTCGCGTTCGGTAATCCCCGGACGGCACATGCGCATCGCCAGGCGGTGCATTTTGCCGGCGGTCTCGCAGGCCCGTTCGATCTCTTCGATCTCCGCAGGCTCTTTTACCTCGCGCAACGCGACGACGGCGCGCGCCAATTCCGCCGAAGCGTAGGACGCCAGCCGGTCGGCGCGGATGCCGAGCAGTCGGCTCATCGTCGAACGGGTTTCGCCGCGATACGGCGGCAGGAAGAGGATGCGGCGGCCTTTGGCGACGGCCGCTTCGATCCGCTTCTGCAGGTGGGCGGCCGACTGTGTTTTTTCGACGCCGACTTCGCCGGCCAGTTCGGCCAGGGAAGGCTGGGGCCCGTCCAGATAATGTCTTCGAGGGTCGGGTCGTCGCCGAACAGGACGTCTTCGCCGGAATCCAGATCGAGCAGGCCGGAGCAGCCCGGGCGGTTCAGTCCGAAAAAATACAGGAACGTGCTGTCCTGCCGGAATCGGAACGTATTGCCCGGATAGTTGGCCGGAGATTCGTCGTTGCCCGGTAGCAGCACGAGGCCGCCGGACAATTTGGCGTGCAGCGCCTTGCGGCGGGCGATATAGGTTTGTTTGTCGAACATGGCTTTTTCGGTTGAGGTTTTACGCCGCGCCGCCGGTGTGCCGGACGGCGGCGGCATGTTTTCAAAAGTAGGCTTTTTTTGTCGGAATCGGAACGGGGAACCTTCATTTTTTCGATAGGCGGCCGTCGCTTCGGGCGCGCGGTTGCGGACGGCGGAACAACAAAACGTGCAAAAATCGCGTTGTTTTGACAATTGAAGCAAAAAAGCTTACTTTGCGAAAATTTTCCGGAGGTTCCGGCCTGCTCCGTGCAGTATAAAATAACGCTTTTTTACGGTATCGCGTATCCGCCGGTACGCTTTATCCGGATATAACGGACCATGTACATACGACCGCCTAAATTCATACGACGCCTGTTTCCTTCGCTGATCTGGTCGATGCCCGAAAGCGACCGGGTTTATCTGACGTTCGACGACGGCCCCACGCCCGGCGTTACCGAGTGGATCCTCGACCAGCTGGCCGAGTACGACGCCAAAGCTACGTTTTTCTGCCTCGGCAAAAACGCCGAGCAGTACCCGCACCTGTACCGCATGATCGTGGACGCCGGACACGCCATCGGCAACCATACCTACAGTCACCAGAAAGGTTGGGGCATGAGTCTCGAACGTTACCTCGAAGACGTCGATTTCGCGAACGATATCCTGCATACCGACCTGTTCCGTCCGCCCTATGCGCGGATCAAGCCGTCGCAGGCGCACCGCATCAGCGAACGTTACAACATCGTGATGTGGGACGTGCTGAGCCGCGATTACAGCCGGCTGATCTCGCCGCGGCAGTGTCTGCACAACGTTACCAGACACGTGCGCGGCGGTTCGATCGTCGTATTCCACGATTCGGTCAAGTCGTTCCGCAACCTGCGTTACGCGTTGCCGCGCACCTTACAGTATTTGCAAAAACAGGGGCTCGAATGTTCCGTAATCGAATTATGAAGATGGACGGACGACGAAAAATCATCGTAGCGGTGACCGGAGCCAGCGGTTCCGTCTATGCCCGCCTGCTGTGCGAAGCGCTTTCCCGCGTCGCGGAATTGGGCGAGATCGCGCTGATCGTCACCGGGAACGGCCGCCGCGTCGCTGCGTTCGAGGACGGCGACGAATGGCTGTCCGACAGCCGTTTTACCCGTTACGACGACGACGACCTGTTCGCCGCGCCGGCTTCCGGTTCGGCTTCGTACGATGCGATGGCGGTGATTCCCTGTTCGATGGGTACGGTCGGACGGATCGCTTCGGGCGTTTCGGATAACCTGGTGTGTCGGGCGGCCGACGTGATGCTGAAGGAGCGGCGGCGGCTGATTCTCGTCACGCGCGAGGCTCCGCTCAGCGCGATCCATTTGCACAACCTCTTGCGGCTGACCGAGGCCGGCGCGATCGTCTGTCCGGCGTCGCCGTCGTTCTATTCGAAGCCGGCGACTGTCGAACAACTGTGCGGAACGATCGTCGAACGCGTCTTGTCGCTGCTCGGCGTCGATGCCCCGCATTACGAATGGGGAGCCGAGCGGTAGCGTATTTCGGCAAATAATCGTTATCTTTGCAGTGTCAAGCCGAACCGATGAAAGATATCCGGAACATAGAGACCGACCTCGATTTCGAGAACAAGATCCGCCCGCAGGAACTCAAAACGTTCAGCGGACAGGACAAGATCGTCGACAACCTGACGGTGTTCATCCAGGCGGCGCTGATGCGCGGCGAATCGCTCGACCACGTGTTGCTGCACGGGCCTCCGGGACTCGGCAAGACGACGCTCGCGAATATCATTTGCAACGAAATGGGGGCGACCCTCAAGATGACCTCCGGGCCGGTGCTCGACAAACCAGGGGATCTGGCCGGTTTGCTGACGAATCTCAATGCCGGCGACGTGCTTTTCATCGACGAAATACACCGGCTCAGCCCGATCGTCGAGGAGTACCTGTATTCGGCGATGGAGGACTACAAGATCGACATCATGCTGGACAAGGGGCCGAGCGCCCGTTCGATCCAGATCGAGTTGAACCCGTTCACGCTGATCGGCGCTACGACTCGCAGCGGATTGCTGACGAGTCCGTTGCGGGCCCGGTTCGGGATACAGTGTCACCTGGAATATTACGATAGCCGTGTTTTGAGCGGGATCGTCCGCCGTTCGGCCGGTATCCTGAACATCCCGATCGACGATCAGGCGGCCCGGGAAGTGGCGCTACGCAGCCGCGGTACGCCGCGGATCGCCAACGCTCTGCTGCGCCGGGTGCGCGATTTCGCAATGGTCAAGGGCGGCGGGCATATCGATCTGGAAATTACGCGCTATGCGCTGAATGCGCTGAATATCGACGCGCGGGGACTCGACCGGATGGACAACAAGATCCTCACGACGATCATCGACAAGTTCGGCGGCGGCCCGGTCGGCCTCGGCACGATCGCCACGGCTGTCAGCGAAGATACCGGCACGATCGAAGAAGTTTACGAACCGTTCCTGATCAAGGAAGGTTTTCTGAAGCGCACCCCCCGCGGACGCGAAGCGACCGAGCTGGCTTACGCGCATCTCGGAATCATTCCGCCGACCCGGCAGGATACCCTGTTTTAACCCGTTTTAAACGTCCGTTTTTTCAGGCTTCGCCCCCGATGAAGCTCATGGCCATGCTGGTCTCTTCGGACGGCATTTTGGGCAGGTTAATGGTGCCTACGACCGCTTCGTAGCGTTCGATGTTCTCTTGCAGCGACAGCAGCAGCCGTTTGGCGTGTTCCGGAGCCAGGACGATCCGGCTTTTGATCCGCGCTTTCGATACGCCGGGCATCATCCGGACGAAGTCCAGTACGAATTCCGACGTGGAATGCGAGATGATGACGAGGTTGGAGTATTCGCCTTCGGCGATTTCGTCGTTCAGTTCGATATCCAGTTCCCGGCTTTCCGGAAATTTATGTTCGATCATGTTTCGCGTTTTATAGGTGTGGGTGTGTTGGTTCCCGTTTTTTCCCGTTAGTCCGGGAAAGGGCGCCGTTTCGGGATGCCTCCCGACAAACGCCCGTTCCAAGACCCGCGGGGAATCAACCGTCCGCGACTCGCCGGCTGTGACGAACCCGGTTTCCCGGGAGCCGGTTATCCGCATTTGGAGTAACCGCAGCTCATGCAAACCGGACAGCTGTTCTGATAAACCAAGGTTTCCTGTCCGCAGTTCGGACACTTCTCTTTGGCTTTGGTTCCATTGGCAATGTATTGTTTCAGCGCACGTGCCACGCCGTTTTTCCACGTATTGATGCTCTCGCTGTTCAGGTGCAGCGATTCGATCAAAGTCACCACGTCCAGAATCGGCATACCGTTGCGCAGCACGCCCGAAATCAGTTTCGCGTAGTTCCAGAACTCTTCGTCGAACAGGCGCGAGATGCCGCCGATCGTGTTCGTGTACCCGTATTTGTCCTTGTACTGGAAGTCGTAGCGTTTGTTGCCTTCGGCGTCCTTGACCTTGATGATCACGCCTTTTTTGATTTTCTGCGGGATGAACATCGCATCCTCCTCGATCTTTCCGGTGAAAATCTCGTAGGGACGGTCGTTGTAAATGCCGACGAACGAGATCCAGTCCTCCTCGCCGTTCTTGAAGCGAACGATGTCGGCGGACAATTCGAGCGGGCGTTTGAGCGGCGGCCGGTATCCGTCCGGATTGACCGGAGCTTCCTCCGTCTTGGCTCCCTTTTTCTTCTTCTTGTCGACCAGCACGCCGGCGCGCGATCCGTCGCGGTAAACGGTGACGCCCTTGCAGCCGTACTCCCAGGCCGTCAGGTATACTTTGGCGACCAGTTCTTTGGTCACTTCGTTCGGCAGGTTGACCGTTACCGAGATCGAGTGGTCGACCCATTTCTGAATGGCGCCCTGCATCTTGACCTTGCTGACCCAGTCGATGTCGTTCGCCGTCGCTTTGTAATAGGGCGACAGGGCCACCAGTTTGTCGATTTCGGTCATCGGCATGTTTTTGACCTCTTCGATGTCGTATCCGTTCACTTCGAGCCAGACGAGGAATTTGTGGTGGAATACGTTGTATTCTTCCCAGGAATCCCCCACTTCGTCCACGAAAGTCACCTTGACGTCCTGATCGCCCGGATTCACTTTGCGCCGGCGCGTATAGACCGGACGGAATACCGGTTCGATGCCCGAGGTGGTCTGCGACATCAGACTGGTCGTTCCGGTCGGGGCGATCGTCAGCATCGCAATGTTGCGGCGGCCGTGTTTCACCATTTCTTCGTAAAGGGCCGGGTCCGCCTCTTTGATGCGTTCGATCATCGGGTTGCCCTCTTCGCGCCCGGCGTCGTATATCGGGAATTTACCGCGCTCCTGCGCCATCTTGACCGATGTGCGGTAGGCTTCCACTGCCAGCGTTTTTTGTATTTCGACGGCGAAATCGGTCGCTTCGTCGGTTCCGTAGCGCAGGCCCAAGGCTGCCAGCATATCGCCTTCGGCCGTGATGCCCAGGCCCGTACGGCGTCCCTGAAGCGCTTTTTCGCGGATTTTCTCCCACAGTTTCACTTCCACCTGGCGGATATCCTCGTCTTCGGGATCTTTCGAGATTTTTTCGAGGATCGCTTCGACCTTTTCGAGTTCGAGGTCGATGATATCGTCCATCATCCGCATGGCTGCGGCGACGTGCCGCCTGAATTTATCGAAGTTGAACGAAGCCTCCTTCGTGAACGGCTTGTCGACGTAGCTGTACAGGTTGATCGCCAGCAGGCGGCAACTGTCGTACGGGCACAGCGGAATTTCGCCGCACGGGTTCGTCGAAACGGTGCGGAATCCGAGGTCGGCGTAGCAGTCCGGCACCGATTCGCGCAGGATGGTGTCCCAGAACAGCACGCCCGGTTCGGCGGACTTCCATGCGTTGAAGACGATTTTGTTCCACAATGCGCGCGCGTCGATGTCTTTCTCGTACATCGGCTTGTCGGAATCGATCGGGAACTGTTGGTGGTATTTTTTGCCGTCGATTACGGCGTGCATGAATTCGTCGTCGATCTTGATCGAAACGTTCGCTCCGGTTACTTTGCCGGTTTCGACTTTGGCGTCGATGAAGTTTTCTGCGTCCGGGTGTTTTACCGACAGCGACAACATCAGCGCGCCGCGCCGTCCGTCCTGCGCCACTTCGCGCGTCGAGTTCGAATATCGCTCCATGAACGGCACGATCCCCGTCGAGGTCAACGCGCTGTTCAGCACCGGGCTGCCGGTGGGCCGGATGTGCGACAGGTCGTGCCCGACGCCTCCGCGGCGTTTCATCAGCTGCACCTGTTCTTCGTCGATGCGGATGATGCCGCCGTACGAGTCGGCCGGATGGCGGTGTCCGATCACAAAACAGTTCGATAGCGACGCGATCTGCAGGTTGTTGCCGATGCCGGTCATCGGCCCCCCCTGCGGAATCAGGTAGCGGAACTCTTTCAGCAGGTCGTACACCTGTGCGGCGGTCATCGGATTCGGATAGCGCCGTTCGATCCGTTCGATTTCGTCGGCGATCCGGCGGTGCATCTGCTCCGGAGACTCTTCGTAAAGATTTCCCATCGAATCTTTCAGCGCATACTTGCTCACCCATACCGTTGCGGCCAGGTCGTCGCCCTTGAAATATCGTTTGGCGACCTCTACGGCGTCGGCATAGTTGTACGTCTTCATTGCGTCGGTCTTGCTGTTGTTTTGTGTTTTCTCAGACATGATCAATAACTCGGTTAACGTCCCGTGTTCGTCAGGGTTCGGCGTTACAAGATTACGAACTCTTTGTTTTTTCCGGAAGCGCCGGTGGCGAATCTTATCAATATTTTATCAACACTTTCCGGAATGCCCTATTTCTCAAGCTTACCGAAACGCGTTCGATTTTTCCGCCCAGCGGCGGCGCCATTTTCGAGACTTTGACCCGCACCCGTCGTGTCGGCGGGAATCTGCGGTAGATCGCGTCGATGATGCGCCGGGCGACGTGTTCGAGGATGTGCGATTTGACGGCCATCTGTTCGCGGACGGTTTCGTAGACGTGCAGGTAGTTGATCGTGTCGGCCACGTCGTCGCTTTCGGCGGCCAGCGACAGGTCGGCTTCGATCGTAACGTTCACCAGGAAACGGTTTCCCACTACTTGTTCGAGCGGGTAGCAGCCGTGAAATGCCTGGAATTCCATGTTTTCCAGTTCGATAACAGTCAATGACATTGCGTTTCGGTTTTTATGCATACAAAGGAATGTATAATTGTCCGGTCTTTCCGGTTTCGGCGTGTGAACTTATTGACATTTTGTCGGCAGCGGACTCCCGGAAAGAGCCGGATATCGTTGCCGATACAATATTTTATTCAGATTCTCAGGTCAATTCGATTTTTTTAGTATAACTTAGTACCGGCAAACAAAGCTACGAGTGATGAGTCGGATGCGGTTCTTTAAAAAAAACAGGCGTTCGTCCGGTGCTTCCGGATCGCAGAGCGTTTCGCAGATGCAGCAGGACAATATGCTCAGTACATTGTCCGTGGGACTTTTGGCCGTCGACGCATCCGGAAAAATACGAAGGATCAATACCCAGGCGCTGAGTGATTTGAAGTTGGACCGATACGAGGTGTCCGGTCGGGAGATGCAGGAGTTCTTCGGAATTTTCCACGACGGGCGCAATATTCTTTCCGAGTTGATGGAGCGTATTGTCAGCGGAGAGCAATCCATTGAGTTGCCTGTGAATACATACGTTCGTAAGTTGGGGTCGGAAGATAAATTCTATGTCAAAGGTCAATTCATCGGAGAATATGACGGCAGACGACTAATCCGGATATTTTTCCTGTTCCGGAATATCGAGGAAGAACTGACCCGGGAATACGTTCTGGAAATGGCGTTGACCGATGCGAAGATTTTTCCCTGGTTTTTCGATATCGAACAAAACAAAATGATCATCGACGCCCGCTGGTTCACTCATCTGGGTATTCCGGTGGGAGACTGTACGCTGACGGCCGACGAATTTGCCGCCAGGGTGCATCCCGAGGAACGGGACGGCCTGATCGAAGCGCTGATGTCCCAGATAGCCGGGAAATTGAATACGGATCTTTTCACCTACCGTTTGCAGCGCGCCGACGGAACCTGGGAATGGTTCCAGGAGAAATCCGTTTACCTGGGTCGGACGGAGGGCGCTCCGTACCGGATCGTGGGAGTTTGTCAGAGCATCCAGAATCATAAGATCGTCGAGCAGAACCTGATTGCCGCGCGCGATCGGGCGCAGGAGAGCGACCGGCTCAAGTCGGCGTTTCTGACCAATATAAGCCATGAGATCCGTACTCCGCTGAATGCCATCGTCGGTTTTTCAAATCTGTTGACACACGGAGATATTGCTATCGACAGTTCCGAGGGGCAGGAATTCGTCAGTCTGATCAATACCAACAGCAACCAGTTGCTGGCTTTGATTTCGGACGTGCTCGATCTGTCGAAAATCGAGTCCGGGACGATGGAATACAATTTCGCCGAATGCGGGCTCGGCCGGTTGTTGTCCGATATTTATCACAATTATTTGCTGGATATGCGTCCGGACGTACGGTTCGATCTGATGCTTCCGGATGAGGATATGAAAATTACGACCGACGCCGTGCGGTTGCGGCAGGTGCTCGACCACTTGCTGTCGAATGCGGCGAAATTCACCTTTGCCGGGCACATCGGCCTCGGTTATGCGATCGCTGCGGACGTACGTACCGTGGAGCTGTTCGTCGAAGATACCGGTTGCGGAATTCCTGAAGATAAGCAGCGAGACATTTTCAAACGCTTTTTCAAAGTGGACAGCTTCGTGCAGGGTGCCGGGCTGGGCCTGCCGATTTGCAGGACGATCACCGAGCGGCTCGGCGGAACGGTGTCGTTCGTATCCCGGTTCGGGGAGGGTTCCCGCTTTGCGGTGACGCTGCCGCTGGACGGCGAATCGTGATTTCCGACCGGAGATCGGGATTCGTTCATCGCTATTTGCCGACAAGTAAACAGTTTAATAATGAGGACTTTGTAATCAAATGAAGAGGGGCGCGGGAATAGTTCGACCGTAACGATATTGTGATTTGCTTCTTACCGTTCCCGGATGTCCGTCAACCGGGCGATCTCTTTTTCATAAAGATTCCAGAGTTGCGTATTTCCGATCGGATTTCCTACGATCAGCGGATGATTGCCGCTGTCCAGTAAAAACGTTTGGAGTACCGGAGTACTGATCCGGTTGTTCGTACGAAACAGGCCGGCCGTATCGTACACTACCGGGAACCGCCAGTTTATGCTTTGCAGTCTGTATCGTGTCGACGGGATGTCTTGTGTTTCGCATACCAATACGACCGGAATCCGGAAGTGCTTATGGACTACCGACCATAATTTCAGATCGCTGAATTTGCAACTGATGCATCCCGAAGAGTCGACGTAATGGATTAGTTTCGGTTTTGTTCCGAACAGGAGGGAATCGGCCGCCCGATCCGGTGAATACGTATGGTCGAAACGAACCGGGCGGGACAGAAATTCTACGATGTACTTATCCTTTTCGGCGATCCGCCTTTGGCAACCGGTCGGCGCCGTCAACACGATCGCCCACAACAAAAGGTGCGAAATTTTCATACGTCGGCTCAGAACGGTTTGAATCTGTAATAGATAATCACAGGGTTGGCATCGGGTTCCATTCCGTTGATCATATCGAGGTATTTGCCGGAGAATTTGTAATAGTCGCTCAGGTTTTGCATTGTGATCGCATTGTGCGGCTGATAAAACCATTCTCCTTGTTGGGCCATGGCGGACTGCGTTAAAAATTTCAGCGTACTGTTACCCTCTATTTTCATCGGGTTGTATAAATATGATTTTCCGCTTTGCGGTGAATAGAGGTAACGAAGGCTTTCTCTGGAATTGAACGTAATTGAGATCGGGGTTCCGTTATCGAATATTTCAAAAGGAAGGAGATAACCCTTTTCTTCCCAGGAATCGTAACGGTGGGACGGGTTATTTTCGTCCGATTCGATTTCGTTTCGTTGTCGTTCCGATAATCCTTTGATATGTTTGCCTTCCATCTCCAATATGTAGGATGGCTTTATGGTTCCGTCGGCCGATATGTTATAGACAGTATCGCCGAATATGGGCAAAAAAGAGATACTACCGTCTGCATGTGAAGAGGTTGCATGAGTACCTAAGATATTGTGTTCAGGAGTCCGGTTTTTGATATAACCTCCCGTCGTTTTTCCCGTCATGTCGATAATATGCAGATCAAACTCTTTAAGTAGACCGGGAGGTTCTTGCTCCTTGTTTACATAATTGTAATGGATTAGTTTTTGGTCGCGGAACGCAATGACGATTCGGGGACGGAAATCGGTATGCACGATTTTTTCCAACTTCAGGTTTTCATCATAAATGAGTATTTTATTCGAAAATCCATCGACGGCCAGAACCTTATTGGTGTAAGGATCCGTACGCATCCAGTCCAGCATGATATACTCATTTGGTCCTCTTCCTTGGGCTGAAATTTTTCTGAGAAATTTTCCATTTTTGTCGAAAGACAGAATAGTCGTTCCTTTAAAATCGAGGATATAAAATTTGTCATTCAAGATTTCCAACCCTCGCATGTCTGCAAACAGGGATTCGGGGGTCGTTTCCAATTGAATATACCCGACCGAATCTATCAGGTTTTCAATGGATAAGTCCGGGTCGATATCGTGTACATGCAATATCGTGATTGAGTCCGATGTCGCCACTTTATATTTGGAGTTATTGGTATTGCAGGAAAATAATCCTGCAATACCAATAACAGGTAGAATTGATTTCCAAAGTTTCATTTATGGTATGATGTTTTGCCAATTATATTGAACAGTCGGGGCATCCTGAGTGTTGTGATCCTGAAATACAGGTATCTTTTGTCCCTGGAATATAGGTTCCTTCTTGCGTGGGATTTTGTTTATTTGCAACATAGACTGAACAATTTATTGTGGGAGGAACCCAATCAAACTTATTTGTCGACTGTTCAGGGTCGGCCAATGCTTCAATGTTGGAAAACAGTAAATCGGTTTCAGATTTGTGAAATTTTTGGATATAAGCTGAAACCGCTAAAGCTCCGGCGATCCCGACACAAAACAATTTAATAGTTCTTTTTTTCATGATTATGTTAGTTTGTTAAATAAGGTTATTGTCTAAATTTTTGATTCCGATATAAAATATATCAATAAATATAAGAAGAATATATCAGCGTTATTTGTTTATTCAGGTCTAAATATAGTATAGAAAGGCTAAATGGATTATAAAAAAACACTCCGAAATAGGTCGGAATGTTTTTTTATAACTAGCCTAAAGACTGCCCTCGCGCCGGGCGGGCGGTCGCGCGGCGACGCCGCGCGATCAGTTTTTGAAAACCAATCCCTCCTTGCCGTCGGCGTCGACGGTGATCGTGCTGTTGCGGCCACCTTGCCGGCCGAGATCTCTTTTCGGGGATTTATAAGGTTGATTTGTTTATTATTAATTGTTTTTCAGCCGGAAAAACAGGACCCAATTATTGTCGTTATCATTAATCGACGCACTTGCGACGGTTTCGATGAAAGGGTATTGTCCGGTATATTTTTTCACAGCCGGGACCAAAGCCTGGATTTGGTTGATGGAAACGATCGAGAAATATTCATTGTCGTCGTTTATTGCCAAAGGAGCTTGCCAAAAGAAAAGACTGTAAGGAAATTTCAACTCGTTGAATACATAATAGACTTGTGCATTTTTGTTGTAATAGACAGGATAGCGCGCATCGAATGTTATCCAATTTCGTGTTTCGGTAAAGTTTTCAATTTGTTGAACGCTCTTGTCTTTTGCTATTTTTTGCATGAATGAAGCCGGATCGGATACTTCGAGTAGGTCGTCGGGCATATTTTTCACCCCGAAGTCATAACGGTATTTGATTTTTAGCTCGTTGTTTTTCAATGAGTAAACATTGTAGTCGAAAAAATTGAGAATGAATGTTTCGTCATTATAGGAGAGGATGGATCTGTTATTGCAAAATGCGCTCGGGAGGTTGATTATTTTTGATTCGACGGGTAGGTATTCGCCGGTTTTTTCTCCCTTGTCGTTGAATGTGTGGACATGGTATTTGTCCGCGACGGATGAATAAACGATGTAGCCGCCTGCCGGATTAACCGCGATTTGATCTCCCTGGCAAACGGGTATTGTTTTTACATAGTTTCCCTGAAAGTCGTAAAATTGTAATTGCGATTTGTTGTTGTCGAAAACAATAAGCGTATTGTCCTGTACGATAAAATCGTCTGCCGTGATATATTCCTGGCCTGAACGTCCCTGTCGGTTGATTTTCTGTCGGAATTTGCCGGTTGTATCGAAACAAAAAACGGTGTTTTGCATTTTGTCCAGAATGAAAATCGACCGGCCTTTTACGATTACCCGGTCGTACTGCCCGACGATGCAACTGTCGTTCGTTTCCAGAGGAACCAAACGGATATCGTCTACGATGTTTTCCAGTTGTTCATTGCCGTAGCTGCGCGACAGGTCGATCCGGATCGAATCGGGATTTTGATCTTCCCGGGAACAGGAATACGATACAAGCAATAGAAAAAAGAGGAAATAATATCTCATAAGTCAAATTTAAGAGATTGGCAGTTCCTTGATTTGTCGGATTATTTCAAATGATAGAAAAAAAGAACGGGATTGTCTGACTCATTGCAAGAATTTACTTTTTGTACGAACGGGTTATTTTTTTGCTGACCTTTATCGAGATCCACTTCGTTTTTCAATTCCATCATGTTTTTGCAGAAACAGATCCATTCGTTATTTTTATCTTCGGTAGCGATCATCATGGAGTGTCGGATGCCGGATTCGCTGTCTGTGATCTCCGGGATGTGTTGAACGGTGAAAGCCGTTTTAGAAAGTCGGTATAATCCGGGTGAAGAAGTGTTGAAATAAATGTGCGAGTCGTTTTCCTTCAAATTGACGATCGAATAAATATATCCTTTCGATGCAACCTTGTCGATAAATTCTTGCAATTGGAGTTTTTTCTGTAACAAACCGTCCGGAAGATTCGCTTTTCCGAAATCAATCGTGTATCGCAAGGTTACGCTTCCGTTTTCCACGCTGTAAATGGAATTGTCGAACCGTTTCGAAAAATTGATGCGTTTGCTTTTGGTAAGCTGGCGACCGGACACGAATACGTCGCTGTAATCTTGCTGTGCCAGGGGGACGGAAGTTTTTATTTTTAGCGGGTCGCCATTTTTTTCGGCAAGTACTGAAATGCAGCACTCCGGATCGGCAGTTCGCGCATTGAAACAGACAATTTGTTCTCCGGAATTCACGGTTTCGTAAAATAAAGCCGGAGCTTTCATGACTCGGGTGGGTTTCAGGTTGTAATCGTAAAACAAAAATTTAGAAGGGTCCGCATATAGGACGATTTGTTTCGATTCCCTGTCCACGAAAAAGTCCATTAGGTTAATGTATTCGTTTGCAGCCCGTCCGACTGCCCGAATATGCCCGATATGATTCCCTTGCATGTCGTATATCCATACCGCATCGGTTTGAGTGTCTAATAAATAAATCCTGTCGTCACACAGGACGATTCGTGAGATGCTTCCTATCATGCAGGAATCGGACGACAAAAAAAACGATCCGCTTTGCATCGAATAATACGGAATCGTCGATCGGTTTGTGTTCAACGACGGGTATTGACATCGTCGCCAAAGGAGAAGACGTGCACGAATACAACAGGATAGAAAAAAAAAGAAAAAAGGATTCGCTTCATGAGCTAGGATGCCTGCTAGTCGTAAACTGTTACCGTTTGTCCTGATACACAATATACTTCGCCTTTGCCAATACAAGCAGTAGTGGTATATCTAGTGTATGCGAGAGTAACTTTTTCCCCTTTGTCATTCTCGATGGTTTCTGATCCTCTCGTGACAGAAATCATCGCTTCCGCTACTCCTGTTTCAGATTCACCCCGGGCTAACGCTTCGATATTGGCTTGCAAAAGATCAGTTTCATTCAATCTCGTAAAACTTGTGTAGTTCATGGTGGATACGGCTACAACCAGCGTTGCAAGGGCTAAAATAGATAAAATTTTCATAATTATTTAAATTTAATTAATAATATAACGAAGTCATTTTGAATACGAAAATAAATTAAAATTTTGATATATCAAAATTGAATTAAGAAATATAAGCGGGAAAATCTGTTTTTAGATAAGATTTTTAGGGACGGACAACGATTATAGTGTTGCGTTTTGCGTTGCCTGCCGGAATGAATATCTGAATTGGAACGAATAAAAAACACTCCGAAAAAAACTTTTCGGAGTGTTTTTATGAAATTAACCTATGGATAGCCCTTGCGCCGGGCGGGCGGTCGCGCGGCAACGCCGGATGATCAGTTTTTGAAAACCAATCCTTTGGCGTCGGCGTCGACGGTGATCGTGCTGTTGCGGTCTACCTGGCCGGCCAGGATCTCTTTCGAGAGTTCGTTGACCAGGTACCGTTGCAGCGTCCGTTTGACCGGACGTGCGCCGAACATCGGGTCGTACCCTTCTGCAGCGAGCCAGTCGATCGCTTTGTCGGTCACCTGCAGTGCGATGCTGTTCTGGGCCAGCATTTCGTTGATTTGGCGAATTTGCAGCACGACGATCTGGCGTACGTCGTCGCGGGTCAGCGGCGTGAACATCACGATCTCGTCGATACGGTTCAGGAACTCCGGCCGGATCGTCTGTTTCATCAGGTCGAAAACCTCTTTTTTAGTCTCTTCGAGCACGCTTTCGGGCGGCGTATCGTTGGTGTATTTCGACAGTCGGTCCATGATGATGTGCGAACCGATGTTCGACGTCATGATGATGATCGTGTTGCGGAAATCGACCGTGCGGCCTTTGTTGTCGGTCAGTCGGCCGTCGTCGAGCACTTGCAGCAGGATGTTGAACACGTCCGGATGCGCTTTCTCGATCTCGTCGAGCAGTACGACCGAGTAGGGCTTCCGCCGCACGGCTTCGGTCAGTTGACCGCCTTCGTCGTAACCGACGTATCCCGGAGGCGCTCCGATCAGCCGCGATACGCTGTGCCGCTCCTGATACTCGCTCATGTCGATACGCGTCATCATCGTGTCGTCGTTGAACAGGTATTCGGCCAGCGCTTTGGCCAACTCGGTCTTGCCGACGCCGGTCGTGCCCAGAAAGATGAACGATCCGATCGGCCGGCGCGGATCTTGCAACCCGGCCCGCGAACGCCGCACGGCGTCCGAAACGGCCGCGATCGCCTGATCCTGTCCGATTACCCGGTCGTGCAGCTCGCTCTCCATCTTCAGCAACTTCTCACGTTCGCTCTGCAGCATCCGGCTGACCGGAATGCCCGTCCAGCGGGCGACCACTTCGGCGATGTCCTCCGCATCGACCTCCTCTTTGATCATCGCCCCGGCCTCGGCGTTTTTGTTCACTTCGGCCTGCAGTTTCTGAATCTCGGTCTCCGTCTCGCGCATTTTGCCGTAACGGATCTCGGCCACGCGGCCGTAGTCGCCGTTGCGTTCGGCTTCGGCGGCCTGAACCTTCAGATCGTCGAGCATTTGTTTGTTCTTCTGTATCTTCTCTAAAATATCCCGTTCGCTCTGCCATTTGGCGCGCAGGGTCGTGCGTTTGGCGTTCAGTTCGTCGATCTCGCGCGTCAGCTCTTCGATCCGACCCTTGTCCTTCTCGCGGCGAATCGCTTCGCGCTCGATCTCCAATTGGCGTACCTTCCGGTCGAGTTCGTCGATCTCTTCGGGCACGGAGTTCATTTCGAGCCGCAGCTTGGCCGCCGCTTCGTCGATCAGGTCGATCGCCTTGTCGGGCAGGAAGCGCGACGTGATGTACCGGTGCGACAGTTCGACCGACGCGATGATCGCCTCGTCTTTGATCCGCACCTTATGGTGGTTTTCGTAACGCTCTTTCAGGCCCCGCAAAATCGAAATGGCGTCCACGGTCGTCGGTTCGTCGACCATTACCTTCTGGAAACGCCGTTCGAGCGCTTTGTCCTGTTCGAAATATTTCTGGAACTCGTCCAGCGTCGTGGCGCCGATCGCGCGCAACTCGCCCCGCGCCAGCGCCGGTTTCAGGATGTTGGCCGCATCCATCGCGCCGTCGCCTTTGCCGGCTCCGACCAGCGTATGGATTTCGTCGATGAACAGCAGGATCTCGCCTTCGGCCGAAATTACTTCTTTGACCACGGCTTTCAGCCGCTCTTCGAACTCGCCCTTGTACTTCGCTCCGGCGATCAGCGCGCCCATATCCAGCGAATAAACCTGTTTGCTTCGCAGATTCTCCGGGACGTCGCCGTCGACGATCCGGTGCGCGATTCCTTCGGCGATGGCCGTTTTGCCGACGCCCGGTTCGCCGACCAGGATCGGGTTGTTTTTGGTTCGCCGCGACAGGATTTGCAGTACCCGCCGGATCTCCTCGTCCCGGCCGATCACCGGGTCGAGTTTGCCTTTGCGGGCCTGTTCGTTCAGGTTGATCGCGTATTTGCCGAGCGCGTCGTACTCCTGCTCGCTGGTCTGGCTGTCGACGGTCGAACCTTTGCGCAGCTCTTTGATCGCCGCGATCAGTTCTTTTTCGGTCGCGCCGGCGTCTTTCAGCAGCCGTCCGGCCTCCCCTTTTTCGGCGATGATACCGAGCAGCAGGTGTTCGACCGAGGCGTATTTGTCGCCGAACGTTTTCGTGAAATCCGAGGCTTTCTGAATGACCGCGGAACTTTCGCGCGAAAAATAGGGGTCGCCGCCTTCGACTTTCGGCAGCCGGTCGATTTGTTGTTTCAGTACGCTTCGCAGCGCCCCGACGTTTACGCCGAGTTTTTGTAGCAGAAATACGCCCAGGCTGTCGTCCTCGGCGACAATGGCGCTCAGAATGTGCATCGGTTCGACGGCTTGGTTGCCGTTGCCCGACGCGAGGTTCATGGCGCTTTGCAGGACTTCCTGCGCTTTGATTGTCAAACTGTTGATGTTCATATCTTATTCTCCTTTTATTTTCGTGTTTTATCCGTTTTTTCAGGAAAGCAGCAAAATGGCTGCCAGAGAACGGTTTGTGAAAAAATGACGCAGAATACCGGACAAAAATGACAGAACGAACTGTCCGGAAGACATATCCGTGGCATAAATCCTGCCTAAATGACAGGACGGTCCTTCCTGTTTTCCGGAATGCTACGGATTTGTTTTCTAAACTATTTTCGATCGTTTGTCCAAAATATAATAGTTATATTTACGTTATTGAATTATCACGCTGATAAATAATGAATTACTCGCGTCGAACGGGAAAGGAGAAAAACGATAAACGGGTCCGGATTGTCCGGGTTCTAATAACCTAAAAACTTCAGATTATGGCAAATGCGTTTTTTCATTCGGAGCATGCCGGACGCGTCGTCGTCCGTTGGTTCGCCGTTGCGGCGTTTTCGGCTTTTTCGGCTGGCTGCGGCCGGCCGGCTGCCGTTTCCGACGGCGTGGCCGAGCGGGTGGTGATCGGTGCGGATACCGTGGTCGTCTGCGACCTGAACAAGATCCGCGATACGATCGACCTCCCGCTGAGCGAACTGACCGCCGAAAAACTGAGGATCGTAAAACTGGAAACCCGTCCCGAGGCATTTTTCAAGCCGTCCAAAACGTTCGTTTCCGAAAATTACATCGGGGTCGTAGGCTACGAACCGGCCTCTTTCAAACTGTTCGACGGGAATGGGAAATTCCTGAACGATATCGGGACGCAGGGGCGCGGTCCCAACGAATACCGCAACATTTACTGGGCTCAGATCGACGAGGGCTCCGGCCGCGTGTTTATCCTGCCGTGGCAAAGCGACCGGATTTTGGTCTTCGGGCTCGACGGGTCGTCGCTGCCGTCGATACCGTTGCCTTGCAGGTCTCCGAAAGGGATTTTCCGGGCGAACCCCGACTCGACGGTTTCGGTAAGCGTCCTGCCGTTCGAAAACGCGGGAATCGAAAGTTTCGTCTGGAACCAAGATATGCAGGGAAACGTGGTCGCCCGGATCGATGCGGCCCCCTTCCGGATCAAGGCGGATTTCGGGAATGAAATGGCGTCCGGAAGCGCAACCCGTTTCGAACCCGTTCTGATGTATTCCGACGGTCACCGGCCCGATTCGTTGCGTTATTACGATCCGCAGGCCAACCGCCTGGTGCCCGTATTTGCCGTTCGGCATCTTGCCGAACGGAAGCCGATCTATCCGAAGTACGCCGAGACGGGCGATTATTTCTGGGCGTCGTTTAGCCAGACCATGGAACAAACCGGGGCGCACTCTTTTACTTCGTCGGCTCCCGTATTCTTTCTGGTCGATAAAAACGACCTTACCGGAGCTTATTTCAAACTGAAACTGGATGAACTGGCCGATATCGCCGTCTGGCCCGGTCATTTGCAGGACGGCTATTTTCTTTGGAACGTTCCGGCCATTACGCTCAAAAAGTCTTTGCGAGGGATTCTCGACGCGGGATACGACGCCGATCCGCAGGCGGTCGAAAAGATCCGGCGACTGGATGCCGAACTCGACGACGAGGATAACAACGTAGTCATATACGCCCGTCTGAAATAGAAAAAGCGACCCGCCTTGTCGATTCCGGTCGAATTTCGTATCTTTGTTTCCGGAAAGGAAAATTATGGATAATTTCATCGTATCGGCCCGGAAATACCGTCCGGCGACCTTCGCATCGGTCGTCGGACAGTCGCATATTACCTCGACGCTGAAGAATGCGATCAGCCGTCGCCAGTTGGCGCATGCGTACCTGTTCTGCGGGCCGCGCGGCGTCGGCAAGACGACTTGCGCGCGGATCTTCGCCAAAGCGATCAACTGCCTGAATCCGGGGCCCGACGCCGAAGCCTGCAACGAGTGCGAATCGTGCCGTGCGTTCAACGAGGGCCGGTCGTTCAATATCCACGAACTGGACGCCGCGTCGAACAACTCGGTGGACGATATCCGCAACCTGACCGACCAGGTGCGTATTCCGCCGCAGATCGGTCGTTACAGCGTCTATATCATCGACGAGGTGCACATGCTGTCGGTGCAGGCGTTCAACGCGTTTCTGAAAACGCTCGAAGAGCCGCCCGCACATGCCGTGTTTATCTTGGCTACGACCGAAAAGCACAAGATCATTCCGACGATCCTGTCGCGCTGTCAGATTTACGATTTCAACCGGATTCGCGTCGAGGACGGCGTGGAGTACCTCAAATACATCGCTTCGCAGGAAGGAGTGACCTACGACGACGAGTCGCTGCACCTGATCGCCCGCAAGGCCGACGGCGGAATGCGCGACGCGCTGTCGATGTTCGACAAGGTGGTTTCGTTCTGCGGGCAGAATCTGACGGTCGCCCAGGTGGCCGCGACGCTCAACGTGCTCGATTACGATACCTATTTTACGATCGCCGAACAGATCCTGGCCGGAGACTATACGAACGCTTTGCTGCTTTTCGACGAGGTGTTGCGCAAGGGTTTTTCCGGACAGACTTTCGTGGCGGGGCTGAACAGCCATTTCCGCGACCTGCTGATGTGCAAGAATCCGCAGACGTTGCCGCTGCTTGAGGTGACGGGCAGCGTGGCCGAACGTTACCGGACGCAGGCCGCACAATGTCCGGTGCCGCTGCTGTTCGAGGGGATCAACCTGCTGACGGCGGTCGACGCGTCGCTGCGGACGGCTACCAACCAACGATTGCATGTCGAACTGGGTCTGATGAAACTTTGCGGACTCGGTCAAAAAAAAAATGACGAAGCCCTGACGCCGTCGCTGCCCGATCTGGGCGGTTCCCGGAACGTTCCGGACGGTTCCGCACGACAGCCTGCGCCGGCCGCAGCGACCGTAGTCCCGCCGCGGGACGGACAACCGTCGTCGGCACTTGCCGGGACTGCTGCGGAAAAACCGGATCCCGGCCGCGAAACCCGTAAGCCGGTTTCCCCTGTGCCTGTTGCTTCGCCGCCTGCGTCGGCCGTTTCGCAGTCCCGCCCCGCCGGAAAAGCCGAACCGGGGCCGTCCCGTCCCGCGCCGACGACGGGGGGCGTTTCGCTGTCCGGCCGTTCGATCCTGTCGTTGCTGAATACGAGCCGCCCCGCCGCGCCCGTTTCGGGGGATGCCGATCCGGCGGAAAATCCGGAGAACCTGCCCGATGCGGATGAAGCGGTCGAAGAGGATGTCGAATCCCGTTTGCAACAGGGATGCGAATTGCTGACCCGCGAATTGCTTGCGGAGCGGCCCCGGCTGGGGATCGCGTTCCAGGATGTCAGCATACGCGGGAACCGGATTCTTCTGAAAGTGCCGAACGAATCGCTGTACGACGAGGTGACCAATCACCTGACCGATATCCGCAAACGGCTTTGCGACTTGGGCGATGTCCGCTCGACGATTGAATTTCAGGTCGAGATCAGCGAAAACAAGACCGGCCTGAAACCGATCAAAGTCGAAGACCGGCTGCGTTACCTGACCGAAAAAAATCCGCTGGTCGCCAAACTCCGTCGCGACCTCGACCTCGATATCGAATAGCGGCTTTCCCGAAATTGTTGTGTTTCGCGGAATTTGACTACCTTTGCACGGATCGCGGCGGCCGGCCGCGAACGATCCACTAAAAATCTGCTAAAAGCACATAAAACCGATGAATTTTGTAGAGGAACTCAAATGGAGGGGCATGGTGCACGATATCATGCCGGGAACCGAGGAGCAATTGAACAAGGAGATGACGACGGCTTACGTCGGAATCGACCCGACGGCGGATTCGCTGCATATCGGGCACCTTGTCAGCATTATGATCCTGAAACACTTCCAGCGGTGCGGGCATAAGCCCATTTTCCTGGTGGGCGGGGCTACCGGCATGATCGGCGACCCGTCGGGCAAGTCGCTTGAGCGCAACCTGCTCGACGAGGAGACCCTGCGTCGCAACCAGGAGGGGATCAGAAGGCAGCTCAGTCACCTGATCGACTTCGAGTCCGACGCTCCGAATGCGGCCGAACTGGTCAACAACTACGACTGGATGAAGAATTTCACGTTCCTGGAATTTATTCGCGACATCGGCAAATGCATTACGGTCAACTACATGATGGCCAAAGACTCTGTCAAGAAGCGCTTCAGCGGCGAGGGCGACGGCATGTCGTTCACCGAATTTACGTACCAACTGGTGCAAGGAACCGATTTTTTGCATCTTTATCAGCATAAGAACTGCAAATTGCAAATGGGCGGTTCCGACCAATGGGGAAATATCACCACCGGAACCGAGTTGATCCGCCGCAAAACAGGCGGCGAAGCGTTCGGGCTGACCTGCCCGCTGATCAAGAAGGCGGACGGGACGAAATTCGGCAAAACCGAGGCCGGGAACGTATGGCTCGATGCGCGTTATACGTCGCCGTACCAGTTCTACCAATTCTGGCTGAACGTCAGCGACGAAGATGCCGAACGTTATATTAAGATATTCACGATGCTCGATCGGCAAACGATCGATGCGCTGATCGCCGCGCACCGGGAGGCGCCCCATTTGCGCGAGTTGCAGAAGACGCTGGCCCGCGAGATTACCTGCATGATTCATTCCGAGGAGGAGTACCGCAAGGCGGTCGAGGCTTCGGGTATCCTATTCGGAAATGCGACGGCCGATGCGTTGCGCCGGATCGACGAGCGGACGTTCCTACAGGTTTTCGACGGAGTTCCGCAGTTCGAAGTGCCGGCTTCGACGCTTGCCGGCGGAGTGAATTTCATCGCTCTGTGCACCGAACATGCGTCGGTTTTCCCGTCGAAAGGCGAAGCCCGCAAGCTGATCCAGGGAGGCGGCATATCGCTCAACAAAGAGAAGGTTACCGCGGTCGATGCGATCGTTTCGGCCTCCGACCTGATCTCCGGTAAATACCTGCTCGTGCAAAAGGGAAAAAAGAACTATTTCCTGATCGTTGTCAAATAACCGTAAACGCCCGATAAGATGACATTGATAAAACCTTCCGGATACCGCAACCTGCTCGAAAACGTCGAGAACACCGAAAAGGCGATCAAGCATGTAAAGGATATGTTTCAGGAGAACCTGTCCGCACAGCTCGCCCTGCTGCGGGTGACGGCCCCGATGGTCGTACTGACCGGAACGGGGATCAACGACGACCTGAACAGCGTGGAACGTCCCGTTTCGTTTCCGATCCGCGATATGAACGAGCAACGCGCCGAAGTGGTGCATTCGCTGGCCAAATGGAAAAGACTGAAGTTAGGCGAAATGAAAGTGGCTCCCGGCCGCGGGATTTATACCGATATGAACGCGCTGCGTCCGGACGAAGAGCTGGACAATATCCATTCGCTGTACGTCGACCAGTGGGATTGGGAGAAGGTGATCACGCGCGAACAGCGCAACATCGCTTTCCTGAAACAAACGGTGCGCCGTATCTACGAGGCGATCAAAGTGACCGAAAACAAATTGTACGTCGAGTTTCCGCAGTTGGTTCCGTCGCTGCCCGAGGAGATCCATTTCATCCATGCGCAGCAGTTGCTCGACCTGTATCCCGGCAAAAAACCGAAAGAGCGCGAGAACGAGATCGTACGGCGATACGGCGCCGTATTCGTGATCGGGATCGGCGCGGCCCTTTCGGACGGCGAGCCGCATGACGGCCGCGCCGCGGATTACGACGACTGGAGTACGCCGAACGAAGAGGGTTACAACGGGCTGAACGGCGACCTGCTGCTGTGGAATCCGGTGCTCGGAAACGCTTTCGAGGTGTCGAGCATGGGGATTCGCGTGGACGAGACGTCGCTGGCGCGGCAGCTCGAAATACGCGGGCAACAGGCCAAACGCGATCTCTATTTTCATAAAAAGCTGCTGGCCGGGGAGTTGCCCTGCACGATCGGCGGCGGGATCGGGCAGTCGCGGTTGTGCATGTACCTGCTGCGCAAAGCCCACATCGGCGAGATACAGAGCAGTATCTGGCCGGAATCGATGCGCCGCGAATGTTCCGAAGCGGGTATCGAGTTGGTTTGATTCTTAGGAATAATTGTTTATAAATGCCGCCGTGCGGGTTCCGGAAGGGATCCGCGCGGTTTTTTTGCGTCTGCCGTTTACCGGGTGGTTTTTAAAGCGCGGCGATCCGGGATTCTTTCGGATAGAGGTTGTTGCACCGTCCGCCGATCCGTTTGATCCATCCGAGCGGCAGGCCGTTGTAGCAGACCATGTTGATGCCTTCCTGCAACAGGGAGGGGTCGATTTCGTTTTTACGCAGGTAATCGAGAGTCTGCGGCAGGTCGAACTCGGCCTGCGGAACCGTTTCGCGCGATACGTCGTGGAACAGGGCCAACGCATGTTCGGGTTTGAATTTCGCGCCGAAGAGCTGTCCGGCGGGAATGCCCGAATGGATGACCGTCAGACTCTCGGAAATCTGCCGGACGGCTCCGAACGCTTCCCGGTAGTAGGCGTAGGCGGTGCCGTTGACCTTCGCGAAGCGCATGTATTCGGGTTGGGCCACCCATTGCGACAGGATGTCGGTTTCGGGGCGATTGAGCGCCGAAAAGATCGCTTTGCGCGGCTTCGGCGTACGTTCCCGCCGCCGTCCGTCGCTTTTGCGGATTACGGCTGCGAAAAAGCCTTCTCCCTTCACCCGGTGCGGATAAAACCGGAACGTATTGATCCCGTCCGTTTCTCCTTTTACGACGCCCCATGAAGGATCGACGGCGATTTCGACCGGTTCGCAGTCGTATTCGCCGCACAGCCAGGCGATGTTTTCTTCGTTTTCTGCGGCGTTGAACGTACAGGTGCTGTATATCAGGATTCCGCCGGGACGCAGCGAACCCCAGATGTCGCTGAGGATGCGTCGCTGGCGTGCCGCGCAGAGTTTGACGCCCTGTTCGCTCCACTCGGTGCGCGCCGCCGGATCTTTGCGGAACATGCCTTCGCCCGAGCACGGAGCGTCCACGGCGATCAGGTCGAAATAGTGTTCGAACGGGGCGAAATGCGCCGGGTCGTTGTTGGTCACCACGATGTTTCCGATCCCCCATTTGACCGCATTTGCGGCCAATACCGAAGCCCGTTGGCGGATCACCTCGTTGGCGACGACCAGCCTTCGGCTCCGGCCAGGGTCGAAAGAAGCGTCGTCTTGCCGCCGGGGGCCGCGCACAGGTCGAGTATCCTGGGAGCGGCGTCCGGCTCGAAAATCTGCCTGAAAATTGCTTCGAGGAACATCGAACTGGCTTCCTGGACGTAATAGGCGCCGCCGTGGAACGCCGGGTCGAGCGTGAATTGCGGGCGTTCGTCGAGGTAGTAGCCGTAACGGCACCACGGAACCTGCCTGCCTTCGGGTTGCGACCGATTTTGTAGGGGTTGAAACGGATGCTGACCGGCGATTCGCCGTTGTCCAGCGCGGCGAACAATCGTTCCGCTTCGGAAGTCCCGAGCGACTCCGTCGTCCGGCTGCGAAAAAGTTCGGGCAGCGGCAGGGTCATTCCTTTTCGGTATTTTTGAACGATCCGATCCGTAACACGAGGTCGTCCAGCGACGACGGATCGGCGATAAAGTCGGTGTGGTCCACGTCGATCGTCAGAATTTCTCCGTCGTAGTTGCGGCCGATCCACTCTTCGTATTTCCGGTTCAGCCGTTCGAGGTACTCTTCCTGTATGCTCATCTCGTAGGCGCGGCCGCGTTTGCGGATCTGGTGGATCAGCGTCGGTACGCTCGCTTTCAGGTAGATCAGCAGATCGGGCCGGGCGATCAGTCCCGTTGCGAGGTCAAAGATTTTCAGGTAAGTATTGTAATCCCGCGTGGTCATCAGCCCGCTTTCGTGCAGGTTGGCGGCGAAAATATACGCGTCTTCGTAGATCGTACGGTCCTGGATCAGGTCGCTGCCGGTAGCCAAGATCTCTTTGGCTTGCCGGATGCGCTGTCCCAGGAAGTAGATCTGCAGGTTGAACGACCAGCGGTTCATGTCGTCGTAGAAATCGCCGATATACGGGTTGTCGCTCTCCTCGAAATAGGCTTTGGCGCCCGTTCTTTCGGAGAGGATCTTGGTCAGCGAGGTCTTTCCGCACCCGATATTTCCGGCAATGGCGATATACATTTCAAATTTTTCGAGGTGCCCGGATCTTTTTCCGGGAAACACATTTTTGCAAATTTATTATTTTTATCCGGTTTATCCGGCTTTCTCGGTTTTTTTCGCGTTTTCGCAGATCGTCCGGTAAAGCTTTTGAAAATTTTCGGCCATCCGTTCCCAGGTGAATCGGACTTTGTAGTTGCGGATGTTCTCCCTGAATTTTTCGGACAGGTTTTCGGAGTAGTAACGGTCGATCGCCCGGGCGATGGCCTGCGGTTTCGGGTCGACCACGAAACCGACCTCTCCGTCCGGGACGATCTCGCGCAGTCCGCCCACGCCGGTCACGACCATCGGGACGTCGAAAAAGTAAGCCACCTGCGTTACGCCGCTTTGCGTGGCGCTACGGTACGGTTGTACGACCAGGTCGCTGACCGAGAAGAAACGGGCCACCTCTTCGTCGGCCACGAAGTAGTCGAACAGAATCATCTCGTCCCCGATCCCGAGCCGTTCGATCTGGTTCATGTAAGTTTCCTTGCCGCTGTAATATTCGCCGGCGATGATCAGCCGGTGTCCGGCTGTTTTGCCCTGTTCGCTGAGCAGGGCCCATGCGTCGAGCAACAGGTCGAGTCCTTTGTAGTCTCGTATGAAACCGAAAAACATCGTATAGCGCAGTCCGGGGTCGAGCCGCAGCAGGCGGCAGGCCTCTTCCCGTTCGATTTTTTCGCCGTAGTTCGTGTACATCGGATGCGGCGAGAAGACGGCCGGTTTGTCCGGTCGGAACGACTGCAGGTCGCTGTGCACTTGTTCGGACATGTAGACGAACCCGTCGATCGATCCGAGGAAGTAACGGGTCAGCAGCGTGTCCATCGGCCGTTTTTCGTGCGGAACGACGTTGTCGAGCAGCGCGATGGTTTTGATCCCTTTTCGCCGCGCGATCCGGCATACGGTGCCCAGGGCCGGGGCCATTTGCGGAATCCAATAGCGAACGATCACCGCGTCGGGCCGTTCGCGCCGTACTTTCAGACCGGTGCGGATCCAACTCAACGGATTGACCGAATTCAGCATCCGCGTAATGTCGAGTCCTTCCGGCGCCGGGCCGTCCGCATACTGGCTCTTACCTGGGAATAAAAAAGAAGGATATTGCACCGTGAATGTGAAAATCCGGCAGCGAATGCCGCAACGGATGAACGTGCGGGCCAGCGTCTGGTTGATTCCGGCCAGCCCTCCGCGGTACGGATAGGCCGTCCCGACGATAACGGCGGATTTCATTTCGTTCATAGCAGGCGGATTAATTGGTCGATATAAGTGCGGTCGTTGTAGAGTCTGGGGACTTTGTTTTGGCCGCCGACTTTGCCTCGCTCTTTCATCCAGCGGTAGAAAGTGCCTTCCGGCGCGACGGTCAGCGTGGGGCGCAGCAGCGTGGTATCTTTGAAACGTTTGGCTTCGTAGTCGGAGTTGACCTGCTGCAACGCGCGGTCCAGTTCGTCGGCAAAGCGTTCCGTGTCGGCGGGCGGCACGCTGAACTCGACGATCCACTGGTGCGATCCTTTGGATTGGCCGGTCATGTAGACCGGGCCGGCCGTATATTCGGCGATCCGGGCGCCGGTGGCTTCGCACGCGGCCTGCAGCGCCGTTTCGGCGTTGTCGACGATCACCTCTTCGCCGAAGGCGTTGATGAAATGGCGGGTGCGGCCGGTAATTTTGATCTTGTACGGGGCGAGCGAGGTGAACTCGACCGTGTCTCCGATCATGTACCGCCACAAGCCGTTGCAGGTCGAGATGATCAGGGCGTAGTTCACGCCGCGTTCGACCCCTTCCAGCGGGACTGCGCGCGACGGATCGTTCAGGTGCTGCATCGGCAGGAATTCGTAGTAGACCCCGTAGTCGAGCATCAGCAGCATGTCGTCGGTCGCCGGATCGTCTTGGATGGCGAAAAAGCCTTCCGAGGCGTTGTAAGTTTCGATGTATTTCATCCGGTCGGACGGGATGATCTGGCGGTACTGCTCGCGGTAGGGTTTGAAGTTCATACCGCCGTGGGCGAACAGTTCCATGTTCGGCCATACCTCCAGGATGTTGTTCTTGCCGGTATATTCGAGTATTTTTTTCAGCATCACGAGATTCCACGACGGGACGCCGGCGAACGAGGTGACGTTCTGCGAGACGGTTTCCCGGCAGATCGCTTCGACTTTCCGTTCGAAATCGGCGATCAGCGCCGTCTCGGGTTTCGGAACCCGCATCCGGAGGCCGAATCGCGGGGTATTCTCGATCAGGATGGCCGACAGGTCGCCTTCCTGGGCCGTCCCTCCGGTATTTTCGAGCCGGTGGCTGCCGCCGAGCGTCAGCGTTTTGCCCGAAAATACGCGGCTTTCCGGATAGCGGTCGGCGACCATGCAGACGATGTCCATCGGACCCCGCAAATGGCAATTCCGCAAACCTTCGCGGCTGACCGGGATGAATTTGCTTTTCGATGCGGTCGTTCCGGACGATTTGGCGAACCAGCGGATGTCCGTGGGCCACGTGACGTTGTTCTCGCCGCGGCGGATACGGTCGATGTAGCTGCCGAACGCTGCGTAGTCCGTCACGGGAATCCGTTCGCCGAATTGACGTCCGTCGCGGATCTCGTCGAAACGGTATTCCTTTCCGAAAGCGGTTGCGGATGCCTGTCGCAGCAGTTTTTGCAGTTGTAGTTGCTGTACTTCCGCAGGGTGCGACCGGAAGCGGTCGATTTCCCGTAGGCGGCGTAGGAAAAACAGGCGTACGAGCTGTGTGAGCAGAGGCATAATTGGTAAAGTCGTTGTTTTACAGGATCGTATTCCGTTCGACGGGAATACGGGGGTGCAAAATAATCAAAAAACGGATCGTCAGTTAAAGAACTTGCCGATCCGCGAGATGGCCGACGGCAGCGAAAAGACCACCACGCGGTCGTAGGCGTTGATCTCCATATTGCCGACGGCGATGAACGTTTTGTCGCCGCGGACGATCCCGCCGATGATCGCGTCGTGCGGGAAATCGAGGTCTTTGATTTTTCCCTTGGTGGCCGGCGAATTCGGTTTGACGATGAATTCCAGCACTTCGGCGTCGCATCCGGTCAGGCACTTGATCGCCTGCACGTCGGTGCTCATCGTGAACCGGAAGATGTTGCTGGCCATGATCAGTTTTTTGTTGATGATCGTGTCGATACCCATATTCTCGGCCAGGTTGATGTAGTTGAGGTTTTCCACTTCGGCGATCACTTTTTTTTACGCCGAGGCGTTTGGCCAGCATTGCCGCCAGGATATTGGTTTCGGCGCGCCCGGTGACGGCCAGGAAAGCGTCCATGTTGCTGAGGCCCTCTTCGATCATGGCGTCGGTATTGCGTCCGTCCTCGTTGATGATTAGCGTCCTTTCGAGCTGTTCGGCCAGTTTGTAGGCTTTTTCGGGCGTGTAGTCGACCAGTTTGATGTTCACTTCGTCCTGCAGTTCGGAGGCTACTTGCACCCCGATTTTGCTGCCGCCGAGGATCATCATGTTCTTGATGTCGATGTCGGTCTTGCCCGAGAAAGCGACGACCTCTTTTTCCGCGCTCTGGTTCGCGATCACATAGATGTTGTCGCCCTCCTGGAACCGGTCGTTGCCGCGCGGGATGATCGTTTCGCCGTCGCGCGAAATGGCGACCGTGCGGTAAGGCAGGCTGTCGCGGTCGCCGGTGATCTCGATCAGCGACTTGTCGATCAGCGGCGACGCGGCGTCGATCTTGAAGACTACCAGCGAGAGTTTGCCGCCCGAGAAGTCGACGTATTCGGTCGTGCTGGTATGCCCCAGCAGGTTGATGACCTCCTGCGCCGCGGCTTTCTCCGGATAGAAAAGGTAGTCGATGCCCATGTTGATGAACATCTCCTTGTTGTTCGGTTCGAGGTATTCGTTGTTGTCGATCCGCGCGATCGTTTTACGGGCGCCGAGCTGTTTGGCCAGCATCGCCGACACGACGTTCGAAGTCTCTTCGGGCAGTACGGCGATATACAGGTCGGCTTTGCGGACGGCCGCTTTTTTCAGGGTCGCAAAAGTCGTGCAATCCCCTTCGACGACGATGACGTCTACCATTCCGGCGATCGACTCGAGCCGTTTCGGGTCGTTGTCGACGACCGTTATTTCGTGGTATTCGCTGCCCAGCATTTTGGCCAGGTGGCTGCCCACTTCGCCGACTCCGGCGATTACGATTTTCATATTCCGTTCGTTTTATTTTTCGTCTTCGAAAGTAAGTACCCGTTCCAGCAGTTCTTCCGGCAGTTCGAACTGTGGGTCGAACCGGTCGCCGGCCGCGTAATTCAGTAGGCTGCTTTTCAACTGCCGGGCCGCCGGCCGGTTCGCCGCGTCGGTATCCAGATCCATCGCGCAGACAAGCAGTTTGCCCGGCCCTACGCGTGTTTCAAAAATCGAACCCAGTTTGTAGTTGCGTTCGTAGTTGTCGATCACCTGTACGATCGGACGGTAATCGTCCGGCGTGCCGTTCAGCACGATCGCCTTCGACCGATTACGCACGTCGCCCCATGTTTTTTCGCGTTCGTCGCAATAGGACGGCGGAGCTCCGGCCGTCCGGAACGATTCGGCGGCCGAGAACCGTCCGAGCAGGTCGGCCCACTGCCAGTCGCTGTGCGCCTCGGTCGGGAATCCGTCGAACGCCGGATGCGCCGGATCGCATAGGATGCCGAGCGTTCCTACCTGATTGAACAGCCGCATATTCCAGAATGCCGGCATGAAGGTTCCCTCCAGTGCGTTCTGCCCCGGTTTTACTTCGAACAGGCGGATTTCATCCGGCCCGAGCATCACTCGGTCGATTTTGTAAAGTCCTTTGGTCGGGTCGGAAAACAGCAGTACGCGCTCGCCGCGCGCCAGTGCGTCGCGGGTCGTCCGATCGTATTCGTAGGCGATCCGTACTCCGGCCGGCGTTTCCGGCTGCCGGGCCGGATAGACCCAGATGTTCCAACTGTTCGACGTGCCGCCGGCTTTCAGCGTCAGCGTCAGGCGTGCCGCCTCACCGACCGTTCGCAGCGGGGCGGAGATTTCTCCGAGTCCGGAGACTTTTCCCGTCTCGGCGACGGTCGCCGGCAACGAGCCGCCGGCTATCGTCCGGCCGCTCTCGTCGGCGAGCGTCCATTCCGGTTTGATAGGTAGGTTTTTCGGGCCGTAATTTGAGATTTCGGCAACGGCCTTGAACGTTTCGTCGCAGGTGTAAACCCGTTTCGGCATTTGCAGCAGAGCTACCGTCGGGCCGCAAAAACGGCGGAACTCTTTCGGTTCGATCAGTCCTTTGGAATCCCAGAACGCGTCGAGCCATCCGACGATGGCCGTGCCCTGCCCCGGGTAGTCGCGGGCTTCGAGAATCTGAAATCCTCCGTGCGGATAGGTGCGAAGGCTGGCTTCGATTTCGTCCTTGTAGAGCAGCACGCTGAACAGGCCGCTGGCCCGGGCGAAATCCTTGTTCTGGTCGAGCATTCCGCGTTCGGCCAGCGAACGGCGATATCCTTCGTAATTGTATGCGCGCAGCGTGCCGGTATATTTGTCGATCTCGTCGAAATCGGGGTACATGGCCCATTGGCCCACTTCGTGCGATAGCGTCGGAACGGGAGCGCCGGTCGTACGGTTCACGCCGTCGTTCTCACCGCCCGCGATCCATCCCCCGGCAGACCAGCGGTCCCAGTCGGTACGCGGGCCTGCGATGCCGCGTTGTCCGGTTTCGAAGAAATCGCCGTCCTGTTCCGTGTCGCCGTTTTCACAGCGGTAGAGCCGCCGCGGATCGGCGGAACGTCCTTTCTGCACCAGTTCGCCGAGCGTTCCGGCCGATTCGTTACCCATTGCCATCAGCGCGAAGGACGGGTGATTGCCATAGGCTTCCAGAATGCGATCCAGTTCGTCGACGATGAACCGGTCGCGTTCGGGATGCTGTCCGAAATGCGGGGCGTCCATCGTCCACAGCGGGATTTCGACCTGGAAAAAGAAGCCCAATTCGTCGGCTGCAGCGAACGCCGCTTCCGGCGGACACCACGAGTGGAAACGCATGTAATTGAACCCGTATGATTTACAGATCGACAGCACCCGCATCCATGCCGCTTTGTCCATCGGCGGATAACCGGTCAGCGGGTAGACGCATTCGTCGACCGGGCCGCGCATCAGCGTCGGCCTGCCGTTGACCGTGAACTGTTTGTTTTTCGTGCCGAGTTTCCGCAATCCGTACGTAACGGTTTTGCGGTCGCCGTATTTCCCGGCTTTCAGCACGACATCCAGTTCGTGCAACGCCGGCGAAAATTCGTCCCACGCTTTTGCGTTCGGCGCGAACGGCAGCTTTACCGAGGTTCCGCCGGCCGGAATGGAGCAGGAGGAACCTTGCACGGTCGCGGATACCGGTTTCCCGGTATTGTTCCCTAATTTGACCTGCAAATGGTCTTCGAAAACCTGCACGTCGCGAATCCAAACCGGGTCGGTGGCCCGCAGTTCGATGCGGCCGACGATCCCGTTCCAGTTCCCCTGCGTGTCTTCGGTGATCGCGTGCGCCCAGGTTCCGATCGGGATTTTATACGTGTTGTCGATGCAGACGGTCAGCGTGTGCCGGCCGGGCGACAGTGCGCCCAGGTCGTACAGGTGCGGCGCCGACAGGCTGTTTTGCGTGCCGACAGACTTGCCGTCGATCCAGACGTTCGACTCCCAGTGGCAGCGTTCGAGCAACAGTTCGATTCGTTTGCCGGCCCACTTCTGCGGAACGTCGAAATCTCGCTGATACCACGCTTTCCCTTCGTATCGTACGACGCGGGTCAGCTTCCCGACGGTCGGCTCAACGGCTCTGACGCCGAAACCGTTCTGTTCGCACGAGCCGGGAAGCGTTACGGATTCGGCCAACCGCGTATTGAACCAGCAACCGTCGGTTCCCCGGTTTTCGGGATCGAGCGCGAAACGCCATGTTCCGGCGAGCGACTGTATGGCCTGCTGGGCGAAGCTCGTATGGACGGTCAATAAGCACAGCGCGGCCGTCAGCAGTATTCGGATCGGGTTGTTCATAGTTTCCGACGTTGAGTTTATCAAATGATTACGATATACAAAGATATAACTTTCCGGACAAAATCTCTTTTTTCTATCCGGCGGACGAAATATTGTTGGTTTTTAGCGGCGTTTGTACGAACTTTGTAAAGATTTGAATCGGAGTAATCAAAAAACAGAGTTATGTCGTCCGGATTGTTGATTTTCTTGATCGCCGCGGGTGCGGTCGCCTTTTTCGTAATCGGGTTGTCGCTGACGATTATTTTCAAGGGACACTATATGGATTCCGAGATTGGCGAGAACCGACACATGAAAAAACGGGGGGATCCGGTGCGCCGCGCAGCAGATGCGGGCCGAAGAGGAGAACCTGCGCGGGGAGTGCGCGTCGGACGACGGGTGCGCCGGGACGGGCTGCGCTTCTTGCACGGCGGCGGACTGTAAGGGAGTTCCGGACAAAAAGCCCGGAAAATGATCGGCCGTCCGCGTCCCGTTTTCGAAAAAAAACTGCTAAAAAACCGAATGCTATGAAGATTTCCGTGGTTATCAATACGTTCAATTCGGACCGCTTTCTGGACCAGTGCCTGCGCTCGGTCGAAAAGTTCGACGAAATCGTACTGTGCGATATGCACAGCACCGACGGCACGATCGCCATTGCCGAGAAATACGGCTGCCGGATCGTTTACCACGAGCGCACGGGCATCGTCGAGCCGGCCCGCAATTATGCGATTGCGCAGGCCGAAAACGAGTGGGTGCTCGTGCTCGATTCGGACGAGGTGGTTCCGGACGCGCTGCGGGAATACCTGTACCGGTTCGCCGAAACGGCCGAGCAGCGGGGCTACGCCGCGCTGAAAATGGCGCGTAAAAACTATTTTCTCGGGCGTTTCATGCACGGGGACTATCCCGATTACATCATCCGGCTGATCCGCAAGTCGAAGACCTACTGGCCGGAAACGATCCATGCCCGTCCGGTGATCGACGGCGGGATATTCGCCATTCCGAGCCGTCGGCGGGAATTGGCGGTCGAGCACTTGGCCAACGAAAGCGTCTCGTCGCGGATCGCCAAGATCGACCTCTACTCCGATAAGGAGCTGTTGCGCCGCGCCGACCAGCGTTTTTCGGTCTGGAAGGCTTTCTCGAAGTGTTCCTGGCGGTTCCTGCGGTTCTATGTCGTCAAGGGCGGTTTCCGCGACGGGAAGGCTGGTTTTACCTATGCCGTGCTGAACGCTTGTTACAAGTTCGCGACGATCGCCAAAATCTGGGAGCGTCAGTCTTCCGAGGATTAAGAGGGGCGCTTGCGGTGCGCCGGCCGTTTTTGGAATATTTGCGGCTTATTGTTACATTTGACTGAAATTCGTCCCGTATGCAGGGACAATCGTTATACGGAAAACTGTTTATGGCAACATTTGAAGTGAAGGGAGGAACGCCGCTCGAAGGCGAGATCCGTCCGCAGGGGGCCAAGAACGAGGCGTTGCAGGTATTGTGCGCCACGTTGCTGACGCCGGAGAAGGTCATTATCCATAACATTCCCGCCATCGTCGACGTGCTGCAACTGATCGAATTGTTCGAAAAGATGGGGGTGATCGTCCACCGGCTCGGCGAGGGCTCTTACTCGTTCGAGGCGAAGGAGATCGATTTCGATTACCTGCAGAGCGACGACTACCGCGACCGGGCGGCCCGGTTGCGCGGTTCGGTGATGATTATCGGGCCGCTGCTGGCGCGCTACGGAGTCGGTTACATCCCGAAGCCGGGCGGCGACAAAATCGGACGTCGGCGGCTGGACACGCATTTCATCGGTTTTCAGAAGCTCGGGGCCGAATTCGATTTCGATACCGGCACGAACTTTTTTTCCGTTTCGGGCAAAAACCTGAAGGGATGTTACATGCTGCTCGACGAGGCTTCGGTGACCGGTACCGCCAACATCGTCATGGCGGCCGTGCTGGCGAAGGGCCGGACGACGATCTACAATGCGGCCTGCGAGCCGTACGTGCAGCAATTGTGCCGGATGCTGAACCGCATGGGGGCGCTGATTTCGGGGATCGCGTCGAATCTGCTGGTGATCGACGGGGTCGAAAGTTTGCACGGGACCGCGCATACGCTGCTGCCCGATATGATCGAGGTGGGCAGCTTTATCGGCATGGCCGCGATGACCCGCAGCCGGATCACGATCAAAGACGTTTCGTTCGAAAACCTCGGGATCATTCCGGCGCAGTTCGCGCGGATGGGAATCGAGTTCGAGCAGCGCGGCGACGATATCTACATTCCCCGGCACGAGCATTACGAGATAGAGAGTTTTATCGACGGTTCGATCATGAACATCGCCGATGCGCCGTGGCCGGGCTTGACGCCCGACCTGCTGTCGGTCTTCCTGGTGGTGGCTACGCAGGCCAAGGGATCGGTGCTGATCCACCAGAAAATGTTCGAAAGCCGGCTGTTTTTCGTCGATAAGCTGATCGATATGGGCGCGCAGATTATCCTGTGCGACCCGCACCGTGCGACGGTCATCGGGCACGACCATAAAATCCGGCTGCGCGCCACGACGATGACTTCGCCCGATATCCGGGCCGGGGTCGCGCTGTTGATCGCCGCGATGTCGGCCGACGGACGTAGCATTATCCAGAACGTCGAGCAAATCGACCGGGGGTATCAGAATATCGACGGGCGGCTGAACGCTCTCGGCGCCTGCATCCGCCGGATCGGATAATACCGCGCGCCGCGCCGGGAGCGAGCGTCCCGTTGCGCTGCGGTTTCAGGGGGCGTTCTGCCGTCCCCGGCGCCTGATTTTCCTGTCCGGACGTTCGTTCCGGCGTCGGCGGACACTTTTTTCTGTTTTTCAAAATCTTTCGTTTGTTTCGTTTCCTGCCGGATAAAGGTATAAAAAAGGAATGGAATGCTATTGATTCCGTCTTTTTGGAACTATACTTTTGACGTAATAAAATAATAATATTCTTTATTATATAAGAATTTATCGAATAATTTATTTGGGGATATGGACCGGATTTCATACTGGGATTGCGTAATCCGGCTCATATCCCTTGATTAGGGGTGTTTATGAAAGTGAATTAAACGAAGTTTTGAGACGAAAAAGGTCCGGTTCGGTTTTTCGATTAATGTCATGGCGAGGGTATTGTCGGAAAGTCGGACCGGGCTTTTTTTAACGACGGGATTCCCTTTCTCTTTGAATTTACCTCGAAAGAACGGGTGTTTATACGAACCTGACCTCCGGCACGCGGAGGTTCGTATCGGCCGCCGGTATTTTTATGTCCTTTTCCGGCGCGCGCCGGAAAATTAGGGGTTGGTACCCGGCCTGATATTTCGTCTTTTCCGGGATCGTTTCCGTTTTCGCCGTAAAAACAAAAGGGGCGGCGTCATTGACGCCGCCCCTTTCCGGGTTCCGGAAGATCCGGAGCGTTTCGATTATTTATCGCCTTGTTTCAGCGCTGCGTGAGCCGCTGCCAGACGTGCGATGGGCACGCGGAACGGAGAACACGAAACGTAGTTCAGGCCGGCATAATGGCAGAATTCCACCGAGCTCGGTTCGCCGCCGTGCTCGCCGCAGATACCGCACTTGAGTTTCGGTTTTACGCCGCGGCCTTTGAATACGGCTTCGCGCACCAGTTGGCCGACGCCGTCCTGGTCGAGCACCTGGAACGGGTCGTGCTTCAGGATGCCTTTTTCGATGTAAACGGGCAGGAATTTCGCTACGTCGTCGCGCGAGAACCCGAGCGTCATCTGCGTCAGGTCGTTCGTGCCGAACGAGAAAAATTCGGCCTCTTCGGCGATCTCGTTGGCCGTAACGGCTGCGCGCGGGATCTCGATCATCGTACCGATCATGTAGTCGATCCGGTCGTTGCGTTCGGCGAATACCGATTCGGCGGTAGCCTTGATAACGTCTTTCTGGTATTTCAGCTCTTTCACGTTGCCTACCAGCGGAACCATGATCTCCACGTGTACGTCGATACCCTTGTTCTTGCGGGTGTTCAGCGCTGCTTCGATGATGGCGCGAGCCTGCATTTCGGTAATTTCGGGATAAGTATTTCCCAGACGGCAACCGCGGTGTCCGAGCATCGGGTTCGATTCGGCCAGCGATTCGACCTTGTTCTTAATCGTTTCGAACGGAACTTTCAGGTCGTCGGCCAGTTCCTTCATCTCTTTTTCGAAGTGAGGAACGAACTCGTGCAAAGGCGGATCGAGCAGGCGAACCGTTACGGGCAGCCCGTTCATCGCTTCGAACAGACCTTCGAAGTCGCCGCGCTGGATCGGCAGCAGCTTGGCCAGCGCCTTGCGGCGTCCGGCTTCGTCGTCGGCCAGGATCATTTCGCGTACGGCCTTGATGCGGTCGCCTTCGAAGAACATGTGCTCGGTACGGCACAGGCCGATACCCTGAGCTCCGAATTTGAACGCGGTCTGCGCGTCGCGCGGCGTGTCGGCGTTCGCGCGCACCTTCAGGCGTGCGTATTCGTCGGCCAGTTCCATCAGTTTGGCGAAATCGCCGCTCACTTCGGCGTCGATCGTGCTCACTTTGCCTTCGTAGATGATGCCCGTCGATCCGTCCAGCGAAATCCAGTCGCCTTCTTTGTATTTTTTGTTGCCTACGGTAATCGTGCGGGCCTTGTAGTCGATCTGCAGGTCGCCGGCGCCCGAAACGCAGCACTTGCCCATGCCGCGCGCAACGACGGCCGCGTGCGAAGTCATACCGCCGCGCGCGGTCAGAATGCCGTTTGCGGAGTTCATGCCCTTCAGGTCTTCCGGAGAGGTTTCGATGCGGACGAGGATCGTCTCTTTACCTTGTTCGGCCCATTTTTCGGCGTCGTCGGCGAAGAATACGATCTGCCCCGAAGCGGCGCCCGGGGAGGCGGGCAGCCCCTTTGCGATGATGTTGGCCTGTTTCAGCGCTTTCTTGTCGAATACCGGGTGCAGCAGTTCGTCCAGCTTGGCCGGTTCCACGCGCAGAACGGCGGTCGGAGCGTCGATCAGACCCTCTTTGAGCATTTCCATCGCGATACGAACCATGGCTGCGCCGGTACGCTTGCCGTTACGCGTTTGCAGCATCCACAATTTGCCGTTTTGGATCGTGAATTCCAGATCCTGCATGTCGCGGAAATAGTTTTCGAGGTGCTGCTGGATTTCGTTCAGTTCTTTGAACGCGGCGGGCATCACCTCTTCGAGCGACGGATATTTCAGCGCGCGTTCGCTTTCCGAAATGCCCTGCAATTCGGCCCAGCGGCGCGAACCTTCGAGGGTGATCTCCTGCGGCGTGCGGATACCGGCTACCACGTCTTCGCCCTGTGCGTTGACCAGGTATTCGCCGTTGAAAATGTCTTCGCCGGTAGCGGCGTCGCGCGTAAAGGCCACGCCGGTAGCCGAAGTTTCGCCCATATTACCGAATACCATCGCCTGAACGGTTACGGCGGTGCCCCATTCGGCCGGAATATTGTTCAGCTTGCGGTACAGGATCGCACGCTCGTTCATCCAACTGCTGAATACAGCGCAGATGGCGCCCCAGAGCTGTTCCCACGGATTGGTCGGGAACTCTTTGCCGGTATTCTTCAGGATGGCGGCCTTGAAACGTTTTACCAGTTCTTTCAGGTCGTCGGTCGTCAGTTCGGTATCGTTCTTTACTTTCTTTTCCTCCTTGATCGCATCGATGATCTCTTCGAACGGATCGACGTCCTCTTTGCTCTGCGGTTTCATGTCCATCACCACGTCGCCGTACATCTGTACGAAACGGCGGTACGAGTCCCATGCGAAACGCGCGTTGCCGGTCTTCTTGGCGATGCCTTCGACGGCTTCGTCGTTCAGGCCGAGGTTCAGGATCGTGTCCATCATACCCGGCATCGAAGCGCGCGCGCCCGAACGTACCGACAGCAAAAGCGGATTCGTGCTGCTGCCAAACTCCATGCCCATGTTCTTCTCGACCTGTTTCATGGCGGCTTCGACTTCGGGCTTGATCATCTTGATCACTTCTTCCTTACCGTGCTGATAGTACTCGGTGCAGACCTCGGTGGTGATGGTAAATCCCGGAGGAACCGGAATACCGACCAGGTTCATTTCCGCGAGGTTAGCTCCTTTTCCTCCGAGCAATTCTCTCATCTTTCCGTTACCCTCGGCCTTCTTGTTGCCGAAGGTGTAAACTCTTTTTACGTTTGGCATCTTCTTTTTACGTTTAATCCGTTTTGAATTTATTTGTAGTTATTGAATTTTTTAAATAAATACGACCGCTTTCGGTAAAAAAGCGGCGAGCCGGTAAATAGGTGTGCAAAAGTAATGATTTAATTTAATATCTGCAAAAATTTATCGGACTTCCGGCGATTCGGGTTTTTTGTTTTCAAAGTCCAGAAATACCGGCAGATGGTCGCTGTATCCTCCGGTGTACCGGCCGGCTTGGAAAGTCCGGATCGGATAGCCTTTCCATGGGCCCGACCGGTGGATCAGGTAGTCCCGGACGAAAATGCCGCAACGGCCTCCGTAGCGCAGGCCGTTTCCGGAAGCGAAAGCCCCGCTGACCAGAATGTAGTCGAACAACTGCCGGCGGTCGCGGTAAACCAGCGTGCCGTAGCCTTGCCGGCGCAGGCCGACGAACGGCGTGTAGAGCGCGGACGGGTCGGCCGGAGCGTTTCGGAGAGCGGTTTCGGGTCGGACGTGCAGGATTTTACGGGATTCGCGAGCGTCGGGTTCGGCGTTGAAATCGCCCAGAACAACCAATTTCCGTTGCGGCGAGCCGGTCAGCAGCGAATCGACCGTCCGGCGCAGCGAGCGGAACGCCTCGGCGCGGTAGCGCGCGGCGTTCATCTGCGAGGGCAGGTGGCAGAGGATCAGCGTAACCGATTCGCCGAGCAATTCCCCGTCTACCGTAAGCAGGCTGCGCGTCAGCCCTCGGCCGAAAACCTGCCGGACGCGCGTCGGAAAAAAGCGGCTGCCCCGATACAGCAACACCACGTCCATGCCGCGCGGATCGCCGCTGTTGCGGTGGATGTAATTGTAGTCCGACCGCATGGCGTACATCAGGTCGCGTACGACCGCTTCGTTTTCGACCTCCGCGAGCGCCAGCAGGTCGGCGTCGAGGTCGTCGATCACGCGCGATATATGGTTGATCTTCATGCGATACCGCTCGGTGTTCCAGCGTCGGGGGCTGTGCGGGGTGAACTCCGCGTCGCCAGCCGACGGATCGGGTACCGTGTCGAATAGCGATTCGACGTTATAGCAGGCGATCCGGATGCGGTCGGGTTCCGTTCCGGCCGCCGTCCCGCAGCAAAATGCGGCGGCGCACAGCAGGACGGACAGCAGGCGGATCGGTCTCATGGGATACGGGTTTCATGCAAATTTAGGATAATATATCCGTTTTTTGCCCTTTTTTAGCGCGTTTGACGAACTTTTGCCCGGGTTTTTACGTTATAAGCAATAAAAGGCGCGGCAAAAATCCCCGTTAAACGCGTTTTTAGGGGCGTATTTTGCGTTTGTCCAAAAAATGCGTAAATTAGCGACCTAAAACGAAGGCGACTCATCGCTTCACAACAAAGGACTATAAGCTCAAATCATGGCAGAAGAAGGAACAAGCGAAAGAATCATCAAAATCAATATCGAAGAGGAGATGAAATCGGCCTACATCGATTATTCGATGTCGGTCATCGTGTCCCGTGCGCTTCCGGATGTGAGGGACGGCATGAAACCCGTTCACCGCCGGATTCTGTACGACATGAGTAACGAACTGAATCTCTATTCGGACAAACCGCACCGTAAGTCGGCGAGAATCGTCGGCGACGTGCTCGGTAAGTTCCACCCGCACGGCGACTTGTCGGTCTACGAAGCGATGGTGCGTATGGCACAGGAGTGGAGCATGCGCTATATGCTGGTGGACGGGCAGGGGAACTTCGGTTCGGTCGACGGCGACGGTCCGGCTGCCATGCGTTATACGGAGGCCCGGATGAAAAAGATCGCCGACGAGGTGATGGCCGATATCGAAAAGGATACCGTCGAGTTTCGTCCGAATTTCGACGAGACGATTCCGGAGCCGACCGTGCTGCCGACCAAGATCCCATTGCTGCTGGTCAACGGCGCGTCGGGGATCGCCGTCGGGATGGCGACCAACATGCCGCCGCACAACCTGTCCGACACGATCGACGCGATTTGCGCTTATATCGACGATCCGAATATCGAAGTGGCCGACCTGATTAAGCATATCAAGGCTCCCGATTTTCCGACCGGAGGGATTATCTACGGTTACGAGGGCGTGAAGGAGGCTTATGAAACCGGCCGCGGCCGCGTGATGATGCGGGCGAAGACCGAGATCGAGCATACGGCTACCGGCCGCGAGTGCATCGTAGTGACCGAAATTCCCTACATGGTGAACAAGGCCGAGATGATCCGCAAGATCGCCGACCTGATCAACGAAAAGAAAATCGAGGGAATCGCCTACATCAACGACGAGAGCGACCGGAACGGGATGCGTATCGTGATGATCCTCAAACACGATGCGGTCGCCAGCGTCGTGCTGAACAACCTGTTCAAGTACACGGCTCTGCAGACGTCGTTCCCGGTCAACAACATCGCGCTGGTCGACGGACGGCCGATGTTGCTGAACCTGCGCGATTTGATCCGCTATTTTGTCGAGCACCGGCACGATGTGGTGGTGCGCCGTACGCGTTACGACCTGGCGCAGGCCGAAAAACGGGCCCACATTCTGGAAGGTTTGCTGATCGCCGTCGATCATATCGACGAGGTGATCCATATCATCCGCAGTTCGCAAAGCCCGGACGAAGCCAAGATCGCATTGATAAACCGGTTCGAGCTGTCGGAAGTGCAGGCCACTGCGATCATCGACATGCGTCTGAGGGCGTTGACCGGTCTCGAACGCGATAAGCTGAAACAGGAGTACGACGAGCTTTGCAAGCGGATCGCCTACTATAAAGAGGTGCTCGAAAGCGTAGCGTTGCAGATGCGGATCATCCGCGACGAGATGATCGAGATCAAGGAAAAATACGGCGACGAGCGTCGCACGGAGATCGTGCTGAGCGCCGAGGAGTTCAATCCGGAAGATTTTTACGCCGACGACGAAATGGTGATTACCATTTCGCATATGGCTATATCAAACGGACGCCGCTGACCGAGTACCGCACGCAGAACCGCGGCGGCGTCGGCGTAAAAGGCAGCGCGACGCGCGACGAAGATTTTATCGAGCACATCTATGTGACCACGATGCACAACACGATGTTGTTCTTCACCGAAAAAGGACGTTGCTACTGGCTGAAAGTTTATGCGATTCCGGAAGGGGCGAGGGCTTCGAAAGGCCGCGCGATCCAGAACGTGATCCAAATCGAGCCGGACGACAAGGTGCGCGCCTACATCAACGTCCGTCGCCTGGACGATAAGGAGTATGTGAACAGCAACTATATCATCATGTGTACCAAAGCCGGTATCGTGAAAAAAACGCTGCTCGAAGCCTATTCGCGTCCACGGCAGAACGGCGTGAACGCCATCACGATCAAAGAGGGCGACCAGTTGCTCGAAGCCGTGCTGACCAGCGGGCACAGCGAAGTGATTATCGCTGCGAAGAACGGCAAAGCGATTCGTTTCAACGAAGAGGTCGTCCGTCCGATCGGTCGTACCGGCGCCGGCGTCAAGGGGATTACCATCGACGACGACGACGAGGTGGTCGGCATGATTTGTGTCGAAAAGGATGTCAAGGAGGATATTCTGGTCGTTTCCGAAAACGGTTACGGCAAACGCACCGACCTGGACGACTACCGTATTACGAACCGCGGCGGGAAAGGGGTCAAGACGCTGCAGATTACCGAGAAAACCGGCAAGCTGATCGCCATCAAGTCGGTGACCGACGAGAACGATCTGATGATCATTAATAAATCGGGGCTGACGATCCGTATCCCGGTCGGGGATATCCGTTTGGCCGGCCGCGCCACCCAGGGTGTGAAAGTGATCAACCTGCGCAATAACGATGCGATCGCTTCCGTTGTTCCGGTACCCAAGAGCGAGGAGGACAACGATTCCGAGGCAGGAGTCGCAGAAGAGTCCGGCGGGAACGGTGCTCAACCGACGGCGGACGCCTCTGAAAACAATATTGAATAATTATTAAAAAGCTGAATCATGAAACGTCTGTTTTTGTTCGTTGCAGTTGCCGCGCTGGGAATTACGGGTACCGCGCAGGCACAGGAGGCCAAGTTCGACGAGGCCGCCATTATTAAGAAAGTGGAAAAGCTGGAGCTCGACAGCCAGACTCCGAAACGGGGCGCGCGGGCCAGTTCCTGGATCGATCTGGGAAATGCTTACCTGGAAGCCGGGACGGTTGCGGCTACCGGACTGTATCGGGGACTGGATCAACTGACCGCGCAGGTTCTTTTCCCGAAGCCTGAGGAAGGAACCGAGAATGTAGCCGGAACCGAGTATGTGAAATGGTCGTATCCCTATTTCGATCTTTACCTGAAAGACGGGGCCGTTTATTTCTGGAAAATGAAAAAAACGATCGTCGACAATGCGCTCGAAAAGGCTGCGGCTGCCTATAAGAAGGCTTACGAGCTGGAACCGAAGGATGCGGAGGCAAAGGTTGCCGAGGGATTCAAAAAGATTGCGGACGCTTATAAGCAGGATGCCGACAACCTGTATGTCATGCGTGAATTCGACCCGACGGCCGATGCGTTCGCCGCGGCTTACGATGTGCAGAATCAGGCTCCGTTGAACAAAATCGATACGGTCTGCTGTTTCAATGCCGGCTACCTGTATACGCTCACCGGCAAATTCGACAAGGGGGTCAAATACTTGAACGATGCGATCGCCAACGGTTACGAAAGCAACGGGGAGGCTTACTATTATTTGTATCACTGCTACCGGGCGCAGAAGGATTTCGAAAAAGCGAAAGAGGCATTGGTTACCGGCCTTGGCAAATATCCTAAAAACAACCAGATCCTCGAACAGCTGATCGTGCTGTATTCGGAGACGGGCGAAGATCCCAATACCATTATTCCTTATATCCAGCAGGGTATTGCCAACGATCCGAACAATGCCGAGTTGTGGGCAGGCTTGGGTACTATTTACGACAAACTGGGCAATACGCCGGAAGCGTTGAAGGCTTTCGGCAAGGCGCTCGAATTGGCTCCGGACGAATTCACGAATAATTTCAACTATTCGCTGATGCTGATCCGTCAGGCCGACCTGAAAACCGAGGAATTCAACAAAAAATCGTTCACCAGCCGCGAAGAACGCGATGCGGCGATGAAGGAGGTCGATCAGGCTTATGTGGATATACTTGCTCCGCTCGAAAAAGCGCATGTGGCCAAGCCGGACGATCCTACGACCGTCGAATTGCTGAAGAGCGTTTATTTCCGCCTGCGCGATACTTCTCCCGCGATGATGGAGAACTTCAAGAAATACGACGAACTGTTCAAAAGCATGCCGCAGCAATAGTTGCTGAGCATGGCTGATAAGGGCCGGGAAGGCTTTCCGGTTTCGGCCCGGCGGACGGAGTTCCGCCGGGCCTTTTTATGCGTGCGCAACGGACGTTGCCGGAGAATCGTCGGGAAGAGTCGGATCGGGGATGATTTTGTCTGCAAAAGTGTAAAAAATTGAGTACTATTGTATCCTGAAGAAGGATTGGCGATGTGAAGGACGGTTTTTTCGGAGAAAGCGGAACATACCGGGTCGGCGGCGGGTACGGAGGAGAGAGACCGTTTTGTTCCGGGGAACGGGGCGGCTCGCGTTTTTTGGCTTAAATTCTGCATGGGCATTTCGCAGGAAGACATAATTTTGCAGGATAGCTTCTTGTGGTTTACCTTTGCGGAAATTATGGATTGTTTCCCGGATTGATTCTTAAAATTAAGTCGGATGGAAGAGAAAGACGATATACTGAACGAAGTCACCAACGGTGAGTATAAGTACGGTTTTGTGACCGACATCGATACCGAAACCATTCCCAAAGGATTGAGCGAGGAGGTCGTCCGGATGATCTCGGCCAAAAAAGGCGAGCCGGAGTGGATGACCGAATTCCGGCTGAAGGCTTACCGGCACTGGTTGACGATGACGATGCCGCGCTGGCCGCATCTGGATCTGCCCGAGATCGATTTTCAGGATATTATTTATTATGCTGCGCCGAAGCAGAAACCGAAACTGTCCAGTATGGACGAAGTCGATCCGGAGCTGAAGGCGACGTTCGATAAGCTCGGCGTGCCGCTCGAAGAACAGATGCTGATGGCGGGCGTGGCGGTCGACGCGGTGATGGACTCCGTGTCGGTCAAAACGACGTTCCGCGAAACGCTGGCCGAAAAAGGAATCATTTTCTGTTCGTTCTCGGAAGCGCTGCGGGACTATCCCGAGCTGGTGCGTAAGTACATGTGCAGCGTGGTTCCGTACACCGACAATTTCTTCGCCGCGCTGAATACGGCCGTTTTCTCGGACGGTTCGTTTTGTTACGTTCCCAAAGGAGTGCACTGCCCGATGGAGCTAAGCACTTATTTCCGGATCAACGCGGCCGGAACCGGCCAGTTCGAACGGACGCTGATCGTGGCCGACGAAGGAGCTTACGTCAGTTATATGGAGGGGTGTACCGCGCCGCAGCGCGACGAAAACCAATTGCATGCCGCCGTCGTCGAAATCGTTGTGATGAAGGACGCCGAGGTTAAGTATTCGACCGTGCAGAACTGGTATCCGGGCGATAAGGACGGCAATGGCGGAATCTATAATTTCGTGACCAAACGCGGCATGTGCCGCGGCGAGAACGCCCGGCTGTCGTGGACGCAGATCGAAACCGGTTCGGCGTTGACGTGGAAATATCCGAGCTGTATTCTGGCCGGCGACAATTCGGTCGGCGAATTCTATTCGGTGGCGGTGACGAACAATTTCCAGCAGGCCGACACCGGAACCAAGATGATTCATCTCGGGCGGAATACCCGCAGCCGGATCGTCAGTAAGGGGATCTCGCCGGCCGCAGTCAGAATAGCTATCGGGGATTGGTCAGGGTCTCGCCGAAGGCCGAAGGCGCGCGTAACTTTTCGCAGTGCGATTCGCTGCTGATCGGCGACCGTTGCGGGGCGCATACGTTCCCGTACGTAGAGGTGAACAACCGCAGCGCGGTCGTGGAGCACGAGGCGACGACGTCGAAGATCGGCGAAGACCAGTTGTTCTACTGTAACCAGCGCGGACTGTCGACCGAAGACGCTGTCGGTCTGATCGTCAACGGGTATGCCCGCGAAGTGCTGAATAAGCTGCCGATGGAGTTTGCCGTCGAAGCGCAGAAATTGCTGTCGATCAGCCTCGAAGGCAGTGTCGGATGATTTTCGCGGGTGAAAATTTGGATTTGTAAATCGTTTTCCATATTATTGTGATATCATTTTGATATTACTTTTAAAAAGGGCGGTTATGGAAAAGAATGAAAAGAAATTTGCCGGGTTCCGGATGTCCGGTTTTTCGATGCTGGCAGTCATGTTATTGCTGCTCGTGGGCGGCGTCTGGCTCTTGACGCAGGCGATGCCCGTATGGGGCGGATTGTGTTTGTTACTGTTCGTGCTGTGTCTTCCGGGATTTATGATGATCGAGCCGAACGAGGCGCGCGTAATGCTTTTTTTCGGGGTCTACAAAGGGACGTTGAACGACAACGGTTTTTGGTGGGTGAATCCTTTCTACGCGAAGAAAAAAATGACGTACCGGGCCCGCAACCTCGACATCGAGCCGATCAAGGTGAATGACAAGGCCGGCAATCCGGTGATGATCGGGCTCGTGCTGGTATGGAGGGTGAAGGATACTTATAAAGCGATGTTCGAGATCGACAGCCAGGAAACGTCCGGCGTCAGGGCGGTTCCGGTGAAAGGCGGCGTGGTCGCCGTGTAGCAGCGCGAGACGCTGGCGTCGCGGATGGCCGCTTACCAGAATTTCGTCAGCGTGCAGAGCGATGCGGCGCTGAGGAGTCTGGCCGGGGAGTACGCCTACGATAACAACGAGTCGTCCGACGAAGTGACGCTGCGTTCCGGCGGCGAGGAGATCAACGATCGGTTGGAGCACGAACTCAATTCGCGGCTGGCGATCTCCGGGATCGAAGTGGTCGAAGCGCGAATCAATTACCTGGCCTATGCGCCGGAGATCGCCGCGGTGATGCTGCGCCGGCAACAGGCTGCCGCGATCATTTCGGCCCGCGAAAAGATCGTGGAGGGAGCGGTGACGATGGTGCAGATGGCGCTCGATAGGCTGGCCGCCGAAAAGGTGGTCGATCTCGACGAAGATAAGAAAGCGGCGATGGTAAGTAATTTGCTGGTGGTGCTCTGTGCCGACGAACAGGCGCAGCCGGTCGTGAATACCGGAACGCTGCACCAGTAGCGAAGAGAGACAAGGCGGATGGCTAAAGAGATAAAACAAAAAAACGTTCATACTGCGGATCGATTCCCGGCGGATGGAAGCGATCGAGAAGTGGGCCGCCGACGAGTTTCGCAGCGTGAACGGACAGTTGCTCTACATCATCGACCAGGCGTTGAAAAAAAGCCGCCGGATGCAGAACGAAGGCGGGGCCATTTCGCCGCCGGACGAAAGAGGAGATTAACGGATCGGACATTCGCGCTCCGGGGATACGGAGTGCGGACTACCGCTTAAAAGATACTTTATATGTTGGAGGTTAAGAATCTGCACGCCGTAGTAGACGGCAAGGAGATACTCAGAGGAATCGACCTGTCGGTGCGGGCCGGCGAAGTGCATGCGATCATGGGGCCGAACGGCTCGGGCAAAAGTACGCTGGCTTCGGTGCTGGCCGGGAACGAACGGTTCGAAGTGACCGAAGGCGAGGTGTCGTTCGACGGAATGAACCTGCTGGATATGAGCGTCGAAGACCGGGCCCGGGCGGGACTGTTTCTCGGATTCCAGTACCCGGTCGAAATTCCCGGCGTCAGCATGGCCAATTTTTTGAAGTATGCGGTCAACGAGAAGCGCAAATACCAGGGGTTGGAGCCGCTATCGTCGGCCGAATTCCTGAGGATGATGCGCGAGAAGGCCAAGGTGGTCGAGATCGACAGCAAGCTGACCAGCCGCGCCGTCAACGAAGGTTTCTCGGGCGGAGAAAAGAAGAAAAACGAGATTTTCCAGATGGCGATGCTCGAACCGAAGCTGGCGATCCTCGACGAAACGGACAGCGGGCTCGACATTGACGCGCTGCGGATCGTGGCTACCGGAGTGGCCAAGCTCAAGCGGCCCGACAATGCGACGGTAGTCATTACGCACTACCAGCGGTTGCTCGATTACATCGTTCCCGACGTGGTGCATGTGCTCTACAACGGTCGGATCATCCATTCGGCCGGCCGCGAATTGGCGCTGAAACTGGAAGAGCAGGGTTACGATTGGCTGATCAACGAATATAAATAAGCGATGGAAAGCTCATTGGAGAAACAACTGGTGGAGCTGTACCTGGCGGGTGCCGACATCATCGGCGAGGGATTGCCCGTGCCGTTGAACCGTCCGCGCGCGGGAGCGCTTGAGACGTTCAACCTGCTGGGTATTCCGCCGCGCGGTTCGGGGTACGGCGACCGTTACCATTATACCGATCTGCGGAACCTTTTTCAGCAGGAATACGAACGTTATTTCACTCCGTCCTATCCGTCGGCGGCTTTGGCGATGCCGGAAACCGAAGGCGAACGGCTTTCGTTGCTGAACGGGTTCTGTACGTCGGAACAACCGCTGACACGATCCGAAAACGGGGTAATTTTCGGGTCGCTGGCTGCGGCCGCGAAAGCTTATCCGGAACTGGTGGAGCGTTATTATAACCAACTTGCCGAGTCGCAGGGCGACGCCGTGTCGGCGCTCAATACCGTGTTCGCGCAGGACGGCGCGTTCGTATACGTGCCGCAGGGAGTTCGGGCGGAGCGTCCGTTCGTGATTTCGTTCTCGTATTACAGCGAGGGCGAGTCGTTGGCCGGATTTGCCCGCAACCTGTTCGTTTTCGAATCCGGAAGCCGGGCGCAGGTGGTGATCGAAAACCGTTCGGCGAGCGATGAGACCTATTTCGACTGCCAGGTGCGCGAGGTCTTTGCCGCCGAGGACGCCCGTGCCGATATCGTCGAACTGTTCCGGCTGAACGGCCGTTCGTCGATCGTGTCCGGCAGCTTCACCGAGCAGCAGGCGTCGAGTCGCGTGCATACGCTATCGGTGGGACTGGAGGGTCGGCTGATCCGGGGCGATCAGCATGTCGCGCTGAAAGGGCGCGGAGCCGAGAACCATACCGACGGGTTGATGCTGAGCGGCGCGGGACAGCATATCGACTTTACGACCGATATCCGGCATATTTCGCGCGATTGCACCAGTTACGAAGTGTTCAAGGGGATTGCTTCGGACGGCGGAACCGGCGTATTCAGCGGCCGTATTTACGTGGCGCAGGACGCCCAGAAAACGCAGGCTTACCAGCAAAGCAACAACCTGCTGCTCGGCGACCGAGCGCATATTTATGCGAAACCGCAACTGGAAATTTATGCCGACGACGTCAAATGCAGCCACGGGGCCACCGTCGGGCAGTTGAGCGAAGAGGCTGTTTATTACATGCGCCAGCGCGGGATTCCCGAGCAGACGGCGCGGCGGCTGCAAATGGCCGGTTTTATTAATCAGGTGGTCGAGCGGACGCCGGTCGAAGGCCTGACCGAGCGGATCGAACGGCTGGCCGCGGATAAAATCGAACGGATGTAATGGAATTCGATGTTCAGAAAATACGCGCCGATTTTCCGGTGCTTTCCCGCCGGGTTTACGGTAAGCCGCTGGTCTATTTCGATAACGGCGCTACGGCCCAGAAGCCGTATGCGGTGATCGATAAGGTCGATTACCTGCACCGCGAGATGAACGCCAACGTACACAGGGGCCTGCACTTTATGAGCGAAACCTGTACGGACGAATACGAGGCCGCGCGGCGGGACATCGCGGCGTTTATCGGGGCCGGTTCGACGCGCGAGATCGTGTTTACGGCTGGAGCTACGGCGGCGATCAATACGGTGGCGTATAGCTTCGGGGAGCGTTATATCGGACCCGGCGACAATGTTGTCACGACCGAGATGGAGCATCATGCGAACATCGTTCCGTGGCAGTTGATCTGCGGGAGGAAAGGAGCGGAACTGCGCGTGGTGCCGTTCGCGGACGACGGCCGGCTCGAAATCGAGAAACTGCCCGGACTGATCGACGACCGCACGCGGATCGTCTGCGTCACGCAGGCTTCCAACGTACTCGGAACGTGCCCCGACCTGTCTGCCGTAATCGCTATGGCGCATGACCGCGGCGTGCCGGTGCTGGTCGACGGATGTCAGGGAATTGTTCACGGCGGAGTCGACGTCGCGGCATTGGATTGTGATTTTTACGCGTTTTCGGGGCATAAATTATACGGGCCGACCGGAATAGGCGTCTTGTACGGGAAAGAGCGTCTGCTGGACGAAATGCCGCCGTTTATGGGCGGCGGCGATATGGTCGGGACCGTGTCGTTTTCCGGGACGACCTATGCCGAACTGCCGCTGAAATTCGAAGCCGGAACCACGAACTATATCGGAGCGATCGGACTGGCCGAGGCGGTCCGTTACCTGAACGGGATCGACCTGCAGGCGGCGCACCGCCATGAAACGGCGCTGAAAGATTATGCAACGCAGCGTCTTTCGGCAATCCCCGGCGTGCGGATTTACGGGACGCAGCCCGGGAAATGCAGCATCGTGTCGTTCGGCGCCGAAGGAGTGCATCCGTACGATGCGGGGATGATTCTCGATAAGCTGGGCGTGGCCGTACGCACCGGAACGCATTGCGCCGAACCGGTGATGACGCACTACGGTATCACGTCGATGATACGCGCGTCGCTGGCGATGTACAATACGATCGAAGAAGTGGATGTTTTCGCGGACGGACTGATCCGTGCGCTGGATATGCTGCGGGCGTAGCCCCGGCGGTAAACGATAGAAACCGAATCAATAAATATGTCGCTGATTGTTCTCGAAGGGCTCGACGGAGCCGGAAAATCGACCCAGATCGACCTGTTGCAGCAGTTGCTCGCTTCGCGCGGCCTGCGTTACGAATACTTGCATTTCCCGCGTTTCGACGCGCCGATTTACGGCGAGTTGATCGCCCGCTTTCTGCGCGGCGAATTGGGAGCAGTGGATGCCGTCGATCCGTATGTGGTCGCATTGTTGTACGCGGGCGACCGCGCCGACGCCGCGCCGGTGATCCGGCGGTGGCTCGACGAGGGGAAATTCGTGATCCTCGACCGTTACGTCTATTCGAACGTGGCGTACCAGTGCGCCAAAATCGGAGATGCGGCGTCCCGCGAGCGGTTGCGGGACTGGATCGTCGATCTGGAGTATGATTATCATAAAATTCCGCAGCCGGACGTTTCGCTGTTTCTGGACGTTCCGTTCGGATTTACCCGGCGTAAACTCGAAGAGGTGCGCGAAGGGGACGACCGCGGTTACCTGCACGGAAAAAAGGATATTCACGAGGCGTCGCTGACGTTGCAGCAACGGGTGCGCGAGGTGTATCTCGGTCAGGCGGAGCGCGACGACCGGTTCCGGGTGGTGGACTGCGCCGGCGACGACGGGACGATGCTGCCGCCGCCGCAGATTTTCGAGCGGATCCGGGCAGCATTGGCCGGGGTTTTCGGAAATTAGCTTGCGAACCGTTTTCGCGCCGGCGGTACGGCCGCGGCAGGGATCAAACGAAAAGGGATTTTCCGCATGAAAATCCCTTTTCGTTTGATTGATGAATCCGTACCGGTCAAATCGTCGGATTCCGCCGCAGGTATTTGTTGCGCCACACGAGGAACAGGACGAATATGAACAGGGTAACGGCTCCGCCGAGCCAGTAGGCCAGTTCTTGCGGCAGGTGCAGTCCCTCCCGTGCGATCAGGATATAGGTCGAGCAAACGGCCGTCATGAACAGCGCGGGGATCAGCGTGATAACGTACGGTTTGCGTTTCTGGGTCAGATAGACCGTCAGCGCCCATAGCGTGAAGACGGCCAGCGTCTGGTTGCACCAGGCAAAGTAGCGCCACAGTACGGAGAAATTGGCGTGCAGGATGATGTAACCCGCGACGAACAGCGGAACGGAGATCATCAGCCGTTTCAGGATCGGTTTCTGGTCGACGCGCAGGAAGTCGGCGACGATCAGCCGGGCCGAGCGGAAAGCCGTATCCCCCGAGGTGATCGGTGCGGCGATGACGCCCAATATGGCCAGGAAGCCGCCCACGACGCCCAGCCACTCTTTGGTGATCGAGTCGACGATGACGGCGGCGTTGTCGTTCCCCGATCCGGCGGCGAACAGCGCGCTGCCCTCTTCGGTGTGGAAAAAGTAGGTTGCGGCAGCGGCCCAGATCAGGGCGACGATCCCCTCGGTGATCATGGCGCCGTAGAATACCGGCCGGCCGTATTTTTCATTGGTCATGCAGCGAGCCATCAGCGGCGACTGCGTGGCGTGGAATCCCGAAATCGCTCCGCAGGCGATCGAAATGAACATCATCGGGAAGATCGGCAGGCCGTCCGGATGCGTATTGGCGATGCCGTCGGTCAGTTCCGGCAGGGCGGGATGATGCCAGAAGATCATAAAAAGAATGCCTGCTGCCATGAATATCAATGCAATGGCAAATATCGGGTAGATCTTGCCGATGATCTTGTCGATCGGCAGCAGCGTAGCCAGCACATAATAAACGAATACGACCGTCGCCCAGAACGACAGGTCGAGGCTCTCCGGGGTCAGCTTGGCCAGCAGCCCGGCCGGTCCCGCGACGAATACGGCGCCGACCAGCACCATCAGCAGCACCGTAAAGCCGCGCATGAATTGTTTGAAGTTGACTCCCAGGTAGCGGCCGATGGTTTCCGGCAGGCTCTCCCCGCCGTTGCGCAGCGAGATCATGCCTGCCAGAAAATCGTGTACGGCGCCGGCGAAGATGCTGCCCAGCACGATCCATAGGTAAGACGCCGTCCCGAATTTGGCTCCCATGATCGCGCCGAAAATCGGCCCCAATCCGGCGATGTTCAGGAACTGGATCATGAAAATCTTCCACGTCGGCATCGGGATGTAGTCTACGCCGTCCTGTTTCGTATAGGCCGGCGTTTTATGCGCCGGATCGACCCCGAATATTTTTTCGACGAATTTGCCGTAGAAAAAATAGCCTGCGATCAGGGCGAGCAATGCAATGGTAAAAGTGAACATAGCATAATGTTTTTAGAAAGCGCGGGGCCGGACGAACCGGCGCCGCGCACCGGTCGATCGGCGGTTATTCGCCGTAACGGTAGCTGACGGTCTGTTTGCAGTCCGGGTGCAGCGACTGGGCGACCGGGCAGGTAGCCGCGGCCCGTTCGAGAATCTCGCGCTGTTTCGGATCGGCAATCGGTTTTGGGAAATGCACTTCGACGACGATTTCGCCGATCTGCCGCGGCGATGCGCTCATGATTTTGGTGATGTGCAGTTTCGTGCCGTCGATGTCGATACCGTGCGTCTGCGCGGCGATGCCCATGATGGTCATCATACAGCTTCCGAGCGCCGTGGCTACCAGATCGGTCGGCGAGAAGGCTTCTCCTTTGCCGTGGTTGTCGGTCGGAGCGTCGGTCAGGATTTTCGTTCCGGACTGGACATGGGTGGCTTCGGTACGGAGACCGCCCAGATAGATCGTTTCTACAGTTGCCATAATTTTGCGTTTTTGAATGATTCGTCGTTTTTACGATAGCCGGCACCGGGACGGATATCCCGCTCCGTCCCGTTTATCCGGGGAACGGTCCGGCGCGTCACGTGCAAAGATAAAAAATAATCCGCAGCGGTGTTCCGCCTCCGGCGGGCAGGGCGTGCGAAACCCGGATTTTTCGTTACCTTTGTAAAAAATCAGTCCGTATGCACATCTCTTCCGCCGTTTTTACTGTCAGCAGCCAGAAGTTGAGCCAATGTCCGACGGACGGTTTGCCGGAATTTGCGCTGATCGGCCGCTCGAACGTCGGTAAATCGTCGCTGATCAACATGCTGACCGATCGTCCGGGGTTGGCCAAGGTTTCCTCTACTCCCGGTAAAACCCGATTGATCAATCATTTCAAGATCAATGCGAAGTGGTACTTGGTCGATCTGCCCGGATACGGTTATGCGCGCGTTTCGAAAAACCAGCGCGGGGAGTTCTCGAAGCTGATTACCGATTACGTGCAGAAACGGGAGGCGATGGTTTTCCTGTTCGTGCTGATCGATTCCCGGCTCGATCCGCAGAAGATCGACCTCGATTTTATCCGGATGCTCGGCGAACACGGCGTGCCGTTCGGGTTGATATTCACCAAATGCGACAAACAGTCCGACGACCGCACGTCGTCCAATATGGCGAAATTTCGCCGGAAAATGCTGGAAACATGGGAAGAGCTGCCGCCGGTGTTCCGTACCTCTTCCGAAAAAAAGACCGGGCGGGACGAGGTACTCGATTTTATCGGACATTGTTTGGAGACGGTCGGGGATACGGAATGAAACCGTTCGGATTTGTCGCCCAGCCTTTTTGCGCCGGATTCCGATATTTTATGAATAAAAAGTTAAAATTAATCCCCCTTTTTCCACGAAATTGGCGTACCTTTGCGCGCAAATGAAATTCTTCAGATAATGGCAATTCACAAGCTTAAAATTTTTTCATGCCGTGGTTCCCGTTACGTGGCCGAGAAGATCGCTGCGAATTTCGGGGTCGATCTGGGCGATTCCCAGGTTTTGGAGTTCAGCGACGGCGAATTCCAGCCCGCGTTTGACGAAAGCATCCGGGGATGCACCGTTTTTATCGTGCAGTCGACCTTCCCGCCTGCAGACAATCTGATGGAACTGTTGCTGATGATCGATGCGGCGCACCGGGCGTCGGCGCACCGGGTGATCGCCGTGATGCCCTATTTCGGTTGGGCGCGGCAGGATCGCAAGGACCGTCCGCGGGTTTCGATCGGAGCCAAATTGGTTGCCAATCTGTTGCGCGCCGCCGGCGTCGACCGGATCATGACCATGGACCTGCATGCCGACCAGATTCAGGGATTTTTCGATATCCCGGTCGATCATCTCTATGCGAGCGGCATATTCGTTCCCTACATTAAAAATCTGAATATCGAAAACCTGTCGATCGCCGCGCCGGACATGGGGGGGGGCCAAACGGGCGAACGCTTATTCGCAGCACTTGAACGCGCCGATGATCATTTGCCACAAGCAGCGCGAAAAGGCCAACGTCGTAGGGAAAATTACGGCGATCGGCGAGGTCAAAGACCGGAATATCATCATCATGGACGACATGATCGATACGGCGGGCACGATTACCAAAGCGGCCGATATGTTCATGGAGCTCGGCGCTTCGAGCGTCCGCGCCGCCGTGACGCATCCGGTACTGTCGGGGCCGGCCTACGACCGAATCAATAACAGCGCACTGTCGGAAGTGATCGTAACGGATACGATTCCGCTGAAAAAAGACGAAGATACCTCGAAATTTACCGTGCTGACCGTGGCCGACATTTTTGCCGACGTCATCGAACGGGTGCACGATTATCGGGAGATCAGTTCGAAATTTATTTTTTAGATCGGAGGGCGATTTGTCCGGCGAGTCGGGTGCGGTGACGCACGGGCAGTCGTTCCGAAAAAGCCGGTCTGCCGGGGACCGTCCGGAACTTTAGGGATTTATTTTTCCGCGCGTCGAAAAAAGATTTGCGTTTTTGAAAAGTAAACCATACTTTTGCACGGTAATTATTTCAGGCTATGGCCACGGAGAGGTGGGTGAGTGGCTGAAACCAGTAGTTTGCTAAACTGCCGAGCTGGGCAACTGGCTCCACGGGTTCGAATCCCGTCCTCTCCGCTGAATTTGTTGTATGAAAGTAAACCTACGAGTCATTGATTCGTAGGTTTTTTATTGCCCGTAAGCTTGTCGCCGGGAACATCCGGAGGAAGGGAAAGAACGCCGTTAAAACGACTGCCGGGCCGATGCGAAGTTTTCTTTCGGGAAAAGAGCCGGATTGGACCGGCCAAAGCTATTTTAACAAAAAAAGACGGTCGGAGCTATGTGTAAGGCTATTTTGTTGTATATTTGAAGCATACATGGGGAGTGCCCGGGAAAAAGAAAGCCCCGTGCGGCCGGAAGGTAAACGGACGCGAAAACCGGAAAGCATCGAGATTTACAAAAGAAATAAATACGAAATCCGAATACAATTCATTCATGTCGAAAACACCGATATCTTCCGCGGCTTTCGGAGACACGAAACCGCATTACATGATCCTCGACGGATTGCGCGGCGTGGCCGCCATTATGGTCGTATGGTTTCATATATTCGAAGCCTATGCGACGAGTCATCTGGATCAAAAGATCAACCACGGTTATCTGGCTGTCGATTTCTTCTTTATTCTGTCCGGTTTTGTCATTGGCTATGCTTACGACGACCGCTGGAAAACGATGACCGTGAAGGATTTCATCAAACGCAGGGTCATACGCCTTCACCCGATGGTCGTCATGGGGGCTGTGATTGGGGCGGTCATGTTTTATTTCCAGGGATGTCCGGTGTGGGACGTTACGAAGGTGACGGTCGCGGCCCTGTTGCTGGCCACGTTCGTCAATGCGCTGTTGATCCCGGCTACGCCCGGCACCGAAATCCGGGGCCTGGGGGAGATGTATCCGCTGAACGGGCCGAGCTGGTCGCTGTTTTTCGAATATATCGGCAATATTTTGTATGCTTTGATTATCCGTAAATTTTCTACGAAGGCCCTTGCGGTATTGGTCGTCGCGGCCGGATGCGGCCTGGCCGCTTTTAGCATCTTCGGGCCTTACGGCGATATTTGCGCCGGGTTTTCGTTGACCGGGACGGAGTTTACGGGAGGATTTTTTCGTTTGCTGTACGCTTTTTCCGCCGGGTTGCTTCTGTCCCGCGTTTTCAGGCCGGCCCGTGTCAGGGGGGCCTTTTGGAAGTGCAGCCTGCTCGTGATTATTCTGCTGGCCGTTCCGCGCCTGGGCGGAGCCGATCGCCTGTGGATGAACGGTTTGTACGATACGGTTTGTTTCGCCCTGTTTTTCCCGCTGATCGTTTACTGGGGAGCCTCCGGCAAAATTACCGACCGATATACGAACCGGGTTTGTAAGTTCCTGGGAGATATATCCTATCCTTTGTATATGGTGCATTATCCGTTTATTTACCTTTATTACGGATGGGTCAAGAACGAAGAGCTTACGTTCGGCGAGTCGCTGCCCGGAGCCCTGGCCGTAGTCGTCGGAAGCATCCTGCTGGCATATATTTGTTTGAAATTGTACGATGAGCCTGTCCGTAGGTATTTGGCCAACCGTTTTTTGAAGTCGAAGAAACGGTAAACCGTCCGAATTTTATTCGACCGTATTTTCGACGGACGCCGGTTCCGCGATGCCTTTTGCCGGAGCCGGCGTAGGGACGTCGTTCCGAGAAGCAGCGCGCGCGCCGGCCGGCCGGTTGCGTATCGCTTTGCGGATGTTGTACCGGAACGCCAGGCAGGCCGAAATGAAATACACGATGCACTGAATCCACAGCGTCACGTATTCGCGTTCGATATCGGCCATACCCGCTCCCATGGAGTTCAGTTTGATGAACGCCAGAACGCCGGGGGAGGCCGGAATCACGAAATGGGCGGCCTGCCAGTACCACGCATCAGTTCCAGCGGGTACGACATGCCGGACAGAAAGATCAGGCCGACCGAGAAGAAGGTAATCATCAGGATCGGACTCTCGGAGTCTGCAAAGAAAAGCGATCCGGTCAGCCCGAAAAAACAGGTCGCCAGCAAGAACGGGATCAGCAGCATGACGATATCCCGGCGGTTCCCGATATCGGGAATGCTGTATATCTCCGGCAGCAGGCCGATTAAAAAGTAGGCGAATACGGCGTAGAGGATGCAGTATGTAAAGGTCTTGCTCAGCACGACGCCGGCCATCCGGCCGAAGCCGAGTCCGTGCCGCGAATAGTACAGGATGGAACCGGTGTAGCGCTCCTTACCCGAGATCATTCCGATGACCATCATCAGGGTCTGGAAGAGGATGACGATCAGTACGGCCGGGATCAGGTAGCTGCCGTAACCTTCGGTCGGGTTGTAGAGCGGCGTTCCGACGATGTCGATCGACTGGGTCTGCGACATCGCGTAGAGGGCTGCGGGCGGCACGAATACGACCATGTCGGGACGGTGCCTGGAGTCCAGTTCTTCCATCGCGCCTGCGGCCGCTTCTTCGACGGAGGCGAAGTTCAGGAATGCGCTGGTGTTGCCGTAGGCCAGGAAAACGGCCTGCTCGCCGCGACCTACCCTGCTTTCGAAGTCTTCCGGAATGAAGATGATCCCGACGACCCGGTTCGTCTCCATCATGATTTTCGCGCTCAGCATGTCCGGCGCGTAGCTGTATATTTCGACCTGCGGAGAGGCGTTCAGCAGGCGCGCGTACTCCCGGCTCAACGGGGTTCCCGAACGGTCGACGACGGCGACCGGCGCGTCGCGGATCAGGTTGGGCGCGTACATGTAGTTGTAAAGCAGGCCGTAAATGAATATCCCCCCGATCATGACCAACAGGATCGAATAGCTTGTCGCGATGGTTTTGAACTCCCTGGTCACGTAGGTCGCGATGACCGTCAGGCCCCCTTTTATTTTATTCGATGTTTTCATATTTACGACTCAGTATGGCTCTTTTCAGGTGCGGCAGCATCAGCAGCGCCGCCAACATGAAGACGAACAGGCAGCTCGCGTTCTGCCAGGTATAGGCGAAACCGTAATCCCCGTACAGGATGTTCTGGTTGATTTCGACGAAATGCCTGACGGGAAACAGGAACGACAGGTAGTAGATGGGGGCGTACATGTACGGTACCGGGAACGTTACTCCGGACAGCGTCGCGCCGAGCGATCCGACCATCGAGGCTATGCTGATGATGATGCTCAGCGCCGGGAAAAGCGAGAATATGAAGACGCCGAACGCCTGCGTCGCCACGATGAACAGGGCGGTCGCCAGATTGACGGGCAGAAAACCCGTGCCCAACGGGAGGCCCGCGATGCCGAACATGACGAAGTTGCCCAGTATGCCCATCGCGATAAAGATCGCCGTGTAGGGCAGCAGTTTGCCCGTGACGGCGGTGAAGATATTCGCATCCGCCGTTTCGAGCCAGTCGGCGGCCGTTTTGAATTTTATTTCGCTGCCCAGAACGTACATGGTCACCAGTAGGATGACGATCTGGAACAAAACGAAGAAAAAAGGGTTCGTCAGGTAGATCGAGTAGTCCAGCGACGGATTGAAAAGCGGATGGGCCTGCAGGTTGACGGGCAGGATAAAGCTTTCGATCCGGCGTTCCGACGCGCCCTGCCCGATTCCCGCCGCGGCGACCGGCGCGACGGATAGGTTCGCCAGTACCGTTTCGAAGGCGCTGTGGAGTTCGATCCCCACGCTCAGCAAGGCGAAATGGTAGTAATAGGGCAGCGCGACGTTTCGACCTCCCAGCAGATCCGATTCGAAGTTGTGCGGGATCACTACGTAGGCGTATATCTCCTTTTTTTGCACGGCGTCGCGCGCCGCCTTGGCGTCTGCGTAGCGGGCCGTTACGCGGGAAGTCGGAACTGTCGCGATGGTACGCGAAATTTGCCGCGAGGTGGCTGTCTGGTCGAGGTCGACGATACCGATCGGGATGTTTTCCATTTGTCCGCTGCCGAAGATCGTGGTCATAAACAAGATGCAGAACAGGGGCAGCGCGATGCAGACCCCGAAGTAAAGCCTTCGGGATACCATCCGGTCCAACTCGCGTCGGACGACCCGGTAAAATGCTCCCTGAGTGCGGTTCATTGTACGTTTACTGTGCGTTGAGGTTTACCAGAACCGACATTCCGGGCCGGAGATCCGTCAGCGGCGCGGTCGGCCGGGCTTTGATCTCGAACGTCCTCATGTCGTAGCTGCCGACCTGTTTGGTCGATTTCCAGGTCGAATAGCTGCCCAGCGGGCTGATGTAGTATATCTCGAATTCGATCCCTTTCCGGGCCAGCGCGGGCACGTCTCCCTTGAATTTTCCTTTCATCCGGAAATGCGGCATCAGGTCTTCCCGTACGTTCAGCACCACGTGGGCGTCTTCGAGGACGACCAGCGACATGATGGGCGTGCCGGGGCCGACGAGTTCGCCCCGCTTGGGGTAGATCACGGCGATCTGGCCGGATTCGGGGGCTACGAGCCGGGCGTCCTGTAGCAGCGCGGCCACTTCCTGCACCGTGCTCCGGGCGGCGTCGACCATAGACTGGGAACTCTCCCGATCCTGCTTGCGGGCGCCGTCCAGAGCCATCTGGTATTGCTGGAAGGCGGCGCGTTCGCCGGCCAAGGCCGCTTTGTAGATCGCTTCCGTTTCGTCTTTCCGCTGGGAAGTGACCACGCTGTCCCGGTAGAGGGACGAAATGCGGTTGTAGGTGGTCGTCGCCAGTTCGAGGTCGGATTTGCTCTTCATCCAGAGCTGGTAGGCCGATTCGACGATCTGCTTGCGGGTGCCTTCTTCGATTTTCTGATTTTCGTAGACCGCCGCGTTCTTGATCGCATCGACCTGGTCGTATTTCGCCACGATTTCCGGACTGTTGATTACCACCAGGGTATCCCCTTTGAGGACGTCCTGTCCCTCTTCGACCAGGAACTTGTCGATGCGTCCGGGGAGTTTGCCGGAGATCCGGATCTCCGTAGCTTCCGCCTGCCCTTGCAGGATCTCGGGTTTGTTCTTCAGCGACAGAATGCCGACCGTGGATACGATCACGACGACGATTAAAACGACGACGAAGGCGATCGCTATGTATTTTTTACTCTTGTTCATCATGATATGGTTAATTGTTTATCGTTCCGTTTACAGCGTCGGTTCGCCGGTCCGTCAGGGACGTTTCGTCTTTTCCGTTCCGGCTGTACTGATCGAACGACTCCGGTATCCCGCAGACGGCCAACAGGTTGATGAGCCCCGTGTCGAACTGGTAGTAGGCCATCAGGATCGCGACCCTCACTTTCGACAGCAGCAGTTCCGCGTCGATGACTTCGGTGGGGGTGGCCATGCCTTCCTGGAAAGACTTGTGCCGGGCCCGGACGATCTCCCGGCTCATCTCGACGGTAGTTTGCAGGGCGGTAACGTTGTCCAGCGCGGTTTGCGTCTGGTTGTAGAATTTATCGACCGCCAGTGTCAGGTCGTCGGCGGCTTTCTCTTTCTCGACGGTCAGAATGCGGTGGTTGATCTTCGCCTGGCGGATTTGCTTTTCGCGACCCAGGCCGTCGAAAAGGTTCCAGGTAAACCCCACCCCGATCAGCGACCGGGGCACCAGGTTTTTCCGGATGCCGGACGAATAGAGGGTCTGTTTTCCGAACAGTTCGATCGCGGGCATGTAGGCCGAGTTCGCTATTTTTATCTGGTTTTGCTGGATATCCTGCTGGATGCCCAGGCCCTGGACGATGTAGTTGTCCCGACCTACCAGGCTTTTGAAATAGTCGAGCGCAGGCAGGGATTCGTTGATGAACAGCGGCGAAACCGGCAGGATGTTTTCGTCCGTTTCGATCTGGACGAGCGTTTTGAACGCGTTCTGCGCTACGCTCAGATCCTTTACCGCCGTTTCCAGTTCGCGTTTGGCTTCATCCCTGTTTACCTGGAAAAGCAGGCGTTCGGTTTTGGTCAGCATACCGGTGGCCTCGAGCTTCAGGGCATTTTGGAAATGCTGTTCGAGGGCGTCGTAGGTCTGCTGGCGGACTTCGACGATTTTTTGTCCCAGCCGCACGCCGAAATAAGTTTCGACCAGCAGTACTTGTTGATCGGCGCTTACTTGCTTCCGGTTCACCTCGGCTGCGCCGACCATGGATTTCCCGATTCTGCCGGCGTAGATGCGCTTGCCGCCCGTAAAGATCGGAAGCGCGACTGTCGCGTCGATCGTAGAGACGTTCCGGGGGGCCAGCGGGACGCTGAACGAGTGGCTGCCGAGGTTGTTCAGCAGCGAAGTGATGATCTGTTCGCCGGGGTCGATCGAGTGGATGAAATCCTTGACCGGATCGGTGAACGCCGACAGCGATTCCTTGACTTCGATGTCGTTCGCCATGTGCACGTAGGCTCCGCTGGCCGAAATTCTCGGATACCAGAAAGAGTTCAGCCGCTGGCGTTCGCTTTTGGCCCAGTCCAGTCCCTGCTCGGCGATCCGGATGCTCTTGTTGTCCCGGTTCACCATTTCGACGGCCTGCTCGAAGCTGACCGGAAGACCCGGTTCCTGAGCGGATGCGCCGAAAAGGGGAAAAACGAGTAGGATGGCGTATAGTACAGGTTGTCTGATCATATATCGAGTTTTAACGGTTGCCGGATGCCGGGCCGTCTTGTAGTTTGTTTTTATAGACGACGCCGTTTTTGATGATGACGCTGAAGTTGTTCCCGGGATCTCCGAGCAGGTCGACGTTCTGTAGAGGATTTCCTTCGACCAGCAGCAGGTCGGCCAGCGCGCCCTCTTCGACGACGCCGAGTTTGCCCGGATACGGGTTTCGGGCTCCGGACATCGCCAGCAGGCGGGCGTTGTCGGAAGTGACCATTTTCAGGATTTCGAAGTTGGAAAACCATTTTTGTAATTTTACGATCCCGTGATTCTGGTTTTTCGTATGGGCCGGATTGAACAGCAGATCCGTTCCCCAGGCCAGTTTCACATTGTACTTTTTGGCGAGTTCGTATGCGCGGTCCGTCCCGTTGCAGATCTGCAGGTGTTTGGCTTGTTGAACGGGCGAAGGATACGTATTGTCTTCGACGGTGAAGGCCTGCATACTGAGCCAAGCGCCGCTGTCGGCCAGCAGTTTCATCGTAGGTTCGTCGATCAGGTGGCCGTGCTCGATGCTTCTGACCCCGGCTTTGATGGCCCTCGCTATGCCCCGGGGATTGTAAACGTGCACCATTACGTACGTGCCCCAGTCTTCGGCCGCCCTCACCGCCGCGCGGATCTCCTCTTCGAAAAATTCGGTTACGTCCAGCGGATCGTAGAGCGATGCCGCGCCGCCGCCGGTCATCAGTTTGATCTGAGAGGCTCCTTGCTTCAGGTTTTCGCGCGTCGCCGCCGTGACGGCATCGGGACCGTCGACGATGCGCGAGGCTCCGATCTCCTCGACGTGGGCCATTTCGCAGCCGCAGCCCGCATGACCGTGTTCGTAGATCATCCGGAAGTCGCCGTGTCCTGATGTCTGGGAGATCATGGCGCCGCTGGGATAGATTCTCGGGCCCTGCAGGACGCCGGTGTCGATGGCCCGTTTGAGTCCGAAAACGGGGCCTCCCGCATCCCGGATGGTCGTGAAACCCCGTAGCAGGGTCGCCCCGGCCTCCTGTCCCGCCGTCAGGTGCGAAAAGGAGACGTCTTCGGTCAGCAGTCCCATCATCGTGTTACAGCACAGGTAGGCGTGCCAGTGCGCGTCGATCAGCCCGGGCATCAGAAACCGTCCTTTTCCGTCCAGCACGAGGGTGTCGCCGCCCGGGTCGACCGGGACGGACTCCTGCGTTATTTTTTCGATCAGACCGTTCTTGACCAGAACATTTCCCCGGACGGTGGCCTCGTTCGTTCCGTCGAAGATCTCGACGTTGTTTATCAGGATGCTCGAATTCATGGTTTTTATGTTTAAGCGTTTGTTGTTTTCCGGTTGGTTTACGACAGGCTGAGGTGGAATATTTTCTCGACGCCTTCCGCGATGATCTGGATGCCGACGCAGAACGTGAAGAATGCGACCATTTTATTGATTATCATCGTGCCCGTGACCCCTACTTTCTTCGTGATTTTCTGTCCCTGCGACAGGATGACGTACAGGATCAGACACATCAGGAAGATGACGAACGCGATGACCGCATAGTTTATGATGATCTTTCCCAGGCCGTCCTTGATATTGACCGACGCCATCAGGGTGAAAATGACGGATATGCTGCCGGGTCCGATGCTGATCGGAAAGGTGATCGGGTAAAATACCCGGGATTCCAGGTTGCGTACGCTGATCGGGTCGACGGGCTTGTCCGGCGCGCTGCCTGTCGAAGCATCCGAATCGCCAAGCCATTGCAGGGCCGTTTTACAGATCAAAAGACCTCCTCCCAGTTGAACGATAGGCAGCGACAGTCCGAACAGGGACAGTACGAAGTGCCCGATCGCCAGGCTGCCGATCCCGATCAGCAGGTAGTTGACGGCAATCCTCCGGACGATGGATCTTCTCTCCGAACGGTCCAGTCCCGACAAGAACCCGTTGATGATGAATCCGGTGCCCACGGGATTCGCCACCGGAAACAACGCCATGAACGAGGAGATGAACATGAAGACGAAGCTTTCTTTTAACATCTTGATATGCCGTGTTTTATTGTGTTTGACGATCGTGTCCGCCCGGTTGGCTGCAAAGTTTTTCCGGGCGTCGAGCCATTTTACATTCCGATGCCGGCAGGCGGTTCCGGGCCGCGTTCGGAACGGCGCGGCCCGGAGCGCCTGCTATTTCGTTTGTTATCCGTTATCAATAACTATTCCAAAATCCGGTCGATACGGCGGTCGGTTGTCCGGTCGTCCGTGTTTCCCGGCTGTCGCTGAGCGCCGATCTGTCGCGGCAGTTTTTTTCGCTCAGGCAATACTCCGGCGATACGGTTTACCACCGCATTAACAATTTCGTTTTTGCAACCGAGGAGGAGATCGGAACCGGCAGCATCGATGTGGAGCAGGAGCGCGAGGTTGCCGGAATCGGCATTATGCTGCGTCCGAAGGATAATGTTCCGTTTGCCGCCGCTATCGATACGATGAGCGCGCTGATGGGTTCCATCGCCGAAAGCCTCGACCTGTATACCGTCGAACCTTCCAATTCGACGAAGACGGTGCTGATTCCGCTGCGCTTTGCGCCGGACCGCATGAGCGCTTATAATTCCGTAGAGGTGTTTCCGTCTGGCGATGCGCCTCAAATCGTGATCCGCATGATTCTCGACAACGGGGAGGAAAAGACTTTATACGTCGCGACTGTCCGGGCCGCTGACTGCCGGCAATATGCTGACGCTGCACGTGAATATCGGCGGGATCCTGTCGCCGCCTTCCGGCGGCAACGGATTCGAAGTCGACAAATGGCACGAAAGCGGCGAAACGATCGCTATGGGGCCGATCTAACGGACTGCCGCCCGGCGGCGCGAAACGGGCCGACCGGATTTATGCGGAATCGTGCTTTTTTGTCAGAGTGGAAAATCGAACGACCGTCCCGGTAAAAGGGACGGTCGCTTTTTATGATTTCGGTCAGAACGGGAACAGCAGCGGGAGTATTAGGATCATTATGATCCCCATAATGACCTGCAACGGCAGGCCGACTTTGATGTAATCTTTGAACGTATATTGTCCGGCCTGCATGACCAGCGCATTGGGCGGCGTAGAGAACGGCGAGGCGAAACACATGCTCGCTCCCACCGCGACCGCGAACAGGAACGGATAGGGGCTCGCCCCGATCTCTACGGCGGCGTGGAGAGCGACCGGCGCGAGCAGCACGGCCGTAGCCGTGTTGCTGATGAACATCGTCATCAACGAGGTGGTGAAATAGACGCCTGCGAGCAGAACGACCGGTCCGTAGCTGCCCAGTCCCTGGGCGAGCTGTCGCGAGAGCAGCTCCGACGCTCCCGTTTTTTCCAGCGCGACGGACATCGGCAGCATCGCCGCGATCAGTACGATGCTTTCCCAGTTGATCGTTTTGTAAGCGGCTTCCACGTTGCGCAGGCAGCCGGTCAGCACCATCAGCACGGCGGCGATCATCACGGCCGTGACCGGGGCGATCGGGATAAAGTCGAACATCATGCAGGCGATCATCAGCACCATGATCGCCGCGGCCAGCGGCGCTTTGTAATCCAGCGTTACCCGGGACGCTTCGGCCAGCGGCTGCCCCAGGACGACCCATTCCGACGGTTCGCCGTCCAGACGCGAAATGTCGTGCCATGCGCCCTGTACGAGCAGGATATCCCCGGAGTGCATTTTCGTGTCTTTCAGGCCGGAGAGCAGGTATTCGTTCTTGCGGCGGATGCCCAGTACGTTGACGTCGTACTGTTCGCGCAATCCGGATTCGCCGACCGGCGTATTGACCAGCCGGGAGGTCGGCGGCAGCAGGATCTCGGCGATCCCGATGTCGTAGAAATCGAGCGTGCCTGGTTTGCCTTCGGTGCGTTGTTCGGTCGTATGGGTGTCCATCAGTTCGAGCCGGCAGTCGGCGGCGAATCGTTGCACGTTTTCAAAAAGCCCCATCAAGTAGAGGATATCCCCGTCGCGGAGCGTCGTATCGGGGTCGGCCAACTGCTGGCTGACCGATTTCAGGAAATGCGATTGGGGCGATTGGATTCGGCGGATTTCGACCAGGTTGAGGTCGTATTGCTGTTGGATGCCCAGTTCCCGCACCGTTTGTCCTCCGGCCGGAGAGCCGGCGGATACCCTGACCCGGAACAGGCTGTCGGCGAGTTGGTATTCGCGGACCAGTTCGCCGAGCGATTTTCCGGTCTGCCGTTGCTGTTTTTTCTCTTTTTTCGGGCCGAGGAACCATCGGCTCAGCGGGATCAGCACGATGATTCCGGTCAGGATACATACCAGGCCGACCGGAGTGAACGAAAAGAAGGTCAGCGGCTGGTAGCCCGCGTCGGTCAGTACGTTCTGGATAACGAGGTTCGGGGCAGTCCCGATCAGCGTCAGCATACCGCCCATGCTGCTTGCGAATGCCAGCGGCATCAGTACGCGGCTGACGTTCATGTTCGCATTGGCTGCGAGACTCACCACGATCGGGAGCATTAGCGCGACGGTTCCCGTATTGCTTATAAAGGCGCCGATGGCCGCAGTGACCAGCATGACAAGGATGAACAGTTTCAGTTCGCTGTTGCCGGCCAATCCCAGGATGCGGCTGCTGACCATTTTGGCCAGTCCGGTCTGGAAAATCGCGCCGCCCACGACGAACAGCCCGATCATCATGATGACGATCGGGTTGGCGAATCCGGCCAGCGCCTCTTCGGGGGTCAGTATTTGGAAAACGAGCAGGCCCAGCAGCGCGCACAGCGCCACCAGGTCGGAACGTACCCGGCCGTTCATAAAAAAGACGGCCGACAGTACCAGGATTGCGAGCGTGATATACATAATTTCAGTTGTTTCATGCAGGATGACTCCCGACGTGAAGGAACGGAATCCACCGTTCAACTACCATGCCGCTACCGTTTTACCGCAGGATGGAATTGCTTGTCATTTTGCCGTTTTCGGAATTTCCAACGGCAGGGTTTGTTCGAGGATGCGCTCTCCGTCCGGCGCCAGTGGCGTATTGTCTTTATGTGCGACGTAGACGGTCAGCGTATATTTGCCCGGTTTGACGCCGTCGAGCGGAATATCCACCAGGGCGGTTTCCCCGGCCGGGATGTCGGCTTTGCAGACGCCTTCCTTGACGATTCGTTTCGTGCCGGCGACGATCGTATAGCCGACCCGGAAGTTTTTCAGGTCGGCGATCGTACAGCCGTTGCGGATCTCCACTTTGCCCGGAGCCGTTCCGGCCGCGATCGCGGTCGCGCCCAGCGGCGACTGTTTTTCGTTGAAAGACTCGGGCGAAGCGAAAAAGACCGTGTAACGGTCGTCCGACGCGTTGCGTCCGCCGGGTTTGCCGACCACCAGGTCGCTGTTCCACTCCGCGCCGGCTCCTTCGTAAATCACCGGGCGTTTCTTTTCGACCGCTTTCAGCCGGCGGTAGGCTTCGTACATGTTGTAACCGCGCCCTCCCTGTTCGCCGAGCGAGAACAGCAGCACCGACGGATGGTTCTGCGATGTGTAGTACATATTCATTACGCGGTCGGCATAGGCGTTTTCCCACAGCGGATCGTTGGCCGGCGTGCCGCCCGTTTCGAGCGAGCTGCCGCTCAGACGGGCGTCGATGTTCGCCCGGTTGCAGATATACAGGCCGTAGCTGTCGGCCAGTTCGTAAAACCGGTCGTTTTGCGGGTAATTTTTGACCCGGACGCAGTTGATGCCCCTCTTTTTGAATGCGGCGAAGTCCCTGCGCCAGGCATTCGCATCGGGGGGACAATCGTAATCGACGGCGCGGAGCTCGACCGGACGTCCGTTGATCTTCAGCCCTTTTTCGTCGAACGAAACGTCGCGGAATCCGAGTTTTACCTTCGTATATTCGGTAAAGCGGCCTTCGTGCTGCAATTTCAGTGCGACGGTATAGAGCTTCGGACTTTCGTGGCTCCACGACTGGATGTCCGGTAGGTTGGCGAAAAAGCGGACGGTGTCTTCGGCCCGCAGGTGGAAACGGGCGTCCCGCTTGCCGTGCGCGATCACCGTGCTGTCGTCCGGCGCGATCAGTTCGTAATAAACGATCACCTCTTTGGGATTCAGCAGGTGCGATTTTACGATCGCCCCGAAACTGAACAGTCCGTTGCCGTCCGTTGCGAAACGGGTGTCGGCCACGAAGTCGCGGATGCGGACTTTGGGCTGCGCGATGACCGAGACGTCGCCTTCGATGCAGGTGCCCGGCGTTTTGATCTGATTCTCAAGCGTTGTCGAAACCGGATGGGCGTAGGCGATCACGGCCAGCGTGTTTTTCCCGTCCGCGACGTAAGGCGTAATATCGAAATAGGCCGGCGTTTTCGAATCCGCGTGATAACCGGCCAGATGCCCGTTCGCATAGACGTAATAAGCGCGGCTGACGGCGTCGAGCCGGACGAATATTTCACGGTCGATCCATTTGAAAGGCATCGTGAACTCGGTACGGTAGACGGCCGCCCATGCTCCGTTGCCCTCTTTTTCGGGAATCGTGACGCTTTCCCATGCCGAAACGTCCGCCGCCGGCGCGGTGAGCGTCGTGTCTATTTCCGTTTCCGAACGATAGGTTTTTACCTGCCATTTTCCGTTCAGCCGCTGCATGTAGAGCGATTCCTTATCGTTTTCGGTCAGCGCCAGTTCGCGGCTGTTGTAACTGCCGATTTGAATGCCCGGCATTTCGCTGCGGGAAGAGGTGCGGGTCGGGTCCTGCAGTTCGGTTTGCGCCTGCAGTCCGCCGGCGCGAAGCAGGCACAGCAGCGAGAAGGAGATAATGAGGCTGTATTTCATAATATTTCCGGATAAAATCAAGATCGAGATGCAGCCACCCCGACATGCAAATATACAAAAATAGCCGCCGGGTAAAAATGATCGGCGGCTATTTTTAAAAACGAGCGTTTTCCGGCTATTTCGGCTGGATCGTTTCCGCAGCGGCGATGACGCTCAGGTTGCGGATTGATCGGGTGCTGGCCACTTCCGGGATCAGGTGTACGCACGACTGGTTCAGTCCCATCAGGATCGGGCCGTTGATTTCGGCGCCGCCGAGGATCTCCATCATCTTGTACGAAATGTTCGCGGACGACAAGTTCGGGAAGATCAACACGTTGATCTCGCGGTCGCCCAGCTTGTTGAACGGGTAGATTTCGTTGCGGGCTTTCTTGTTCAACGCGATGTCGGCTTTCATCTCGCCGTCGACCAGCAATTCCGGATACTGGAAGTGCAGGATTTCCACGGCTTTCGAGATTTTGGCCGCAAGCGGTTCGGTGTCGGTTCCGAAATTCGAGTGCGACAGCATTGCCATCACCGGTTCGATACCGAAATTGCGGACGGTCTGGGCAGCCATCAGTACGATGTTGACCAGGTCTTCGACGGTCGGACTCGGGTTGACGGCCGTGTCGGCGAAGAACATCGGTCCGCGCTTGGTCGTAACGATCTCCATCGCCGCGAGCGTCGTGTTGCTGTTCGTCGTAAAGATCTGGCGTACCGGGTTCAGCGCTTCGGTGTAGCGGTGCGTATAGCCGAGGATCGACGTATCGGCGTCGCCCGAAGCGACCATCATCAGCGTGAACCAGTCGCGGCGCATCATGTATTCGATCGCCTCGTGCATCCGGACGCCCTTGCGGCTTACCTTGTTATACAGCAGCGCTGCGTAGCGGCTGCGGCGCGCTTCTTCGCGGTCGCTGCGGAAGTCGACGATGCATTTCGGGTCGAGCGTCAGGTGGTTGTCCTTCAGCAGCGTATTGATCTTCGCACGGTCGCCGACCAGCAGCGGGATAGCGAGGTTTTCGTTGGCCAGGTGAACGGCGGCCTTGATCGTGGTCAGGCGGTCGCCTTCGCTGAAGACGATCCGGCGCGGCGCGGCGGTGCCTACTTTCGAGCGGATGGCGCGCATCAGCTTATCGTCGCGCCCCATACGGCTGTCCAGTTCGGTAGCGTACGCTTTCCAGTCGGTGATCGTTTTGCGCGCGACGCCCGATTCGATAGCCGCTTTGGCCACGGCGACCGAGATGGTGGAGATCAGCCGCGGGTCGAGCGCCTTGGGGATCAGGTATTCGCGTCCGAACAAAATATTGTTGTCGTTGTAGGCGGCCGCTACGATGTCGGGCACCGGCTCCTTGGTCAATGCGGCCAGCGCCCGCACGGCGGCGATCTTCATCTCCTCGTTGATCTTGGTGGCGCGCACGTCGAGCGCTCCGCGGAAAATGTACGGGAATCCGAGTACGTTATTGACCTGGTTCGGATAGTCCGAGCGTCCGGTTGCGAAGATGATGTCTTCGCGGGCGGCCATCGCGTTGTCATATGAGATTTCCGGATTCGGATTGGCCAGCGCGAATACGATCGGGTTGTCGGCCATGCTGCGTACCATTTCCTGCGTCAGCACGTCGGCTACCGATAAGCCGAGGAATACGTCGGCTCCGACAAGGGCTTCTTCGAGCGTATCGACCTCGCGCGTAGTGGCGAATTTGGCTTTCGCCGCGTTCAGGTTCTGGCGGCGTACCGAAATGACCCCTTTGCTGTCGCACATGATCACATTCTTGGGCTTTACGCCCAGCGCGATGTAGAGTTTCGCGCAGGATACGGCGGCCGCGCCGGCCCCGTTGACCACTACCTGTACCTCTTCGATCTTCTTGCCTGCGATTTCGAGCGCGTTGAGCAGCGCCGCCGACGAAATGATCGCGGTGCCGTGCTGGTCGTCGTGCATCACCGGGATCGACAGCTCCTCTTTCAGGCGTTCTTCGATCTCGAAACATTCGGGCGCTTTGATGTCTTCCAGGTTGATCCCGCCGAACGTGACCGAAATGTTTTTGACGGTTTCGATGAACTGGTCGGTGTCTTTCGTATCGACCTCGATGTCGAATACGTCGATATCCGCAAAGGTTTTAAAGAGCAGCCCTTTGCCTTCCATGACCGGTTTACCGGCCATCGCCCCGATATCGCCCAGCCCGAGCACGGCAGTGCCGTTCGAGATTACCGCTACCAAGTTGCCTTTTGCTGTATATTTGTACGCGTCGTCCGGATTGTCCTCGATCGCCAGGCAAGGCTCCGCCACTCCCGGGGAGTAGGCCAGCGACAAGTCTTTCTGTGTGCTGTAAGGTTTCGTTGGGATTACCTCGATCTTCCCCGGACGCCCCTCCGAGTGGTAGAGAAGCGCCTCTTCCTTTTTACTTTTAGCATTGTTTCCCATATCGCAAGTGTTTATTCAGATGATTTCGGTGCTCTGAAAAATCTTTGTTTATATTTGTAAGCCGGAAAATATGAGCCGGACGACTTTTTTTCGAAAAAATCGAGTACAAGGTACGAATTTTTATCGATAGATGGAACGACTTTTTCAACTTAATTTTCCCCGTTACGTTTTCAGGCTCCGGGTGGATGCCGCGCCGCCGCAGATATGGGACGGCGTCCGCAAACGGTGGCTCGTGCTGACTCCCGAGGAGTGGGTGCGGCAGCACTTGATTCGTTTTTTGGTGGAGGAGAAGGGGGCGTTTGCGGCGTGCGTATCTCAGGAACGTCCGGTGGAACTCGCGGGTACACGGCAACGGGCCGATGTGACGGTGACCGGTCGGGACGGCCGGATCTGTCTGGTCGCGGAATGCAAAGCTCCGCACGTCCCGCTCGACGAGCGGGTGCTCGCCCAGGCGGTACGTTACAACAGCGTGCTGGAGGCTCCTTTCATATTGGTTACGAACGGGCTGCGGCATGTTTGCTGCCGGCGCGATGCGGAATCGGGGCGCTACTGCCCTACTGCCGAATTCCCCGACCTGTCACCATTTTTTCGGGTTTAGCAGTTGTAGCATGTACTCGTCCTGCCAGTCCGACGTGGTTTTCGTCCACTCTTTTTTAAGTCCGATCACCGAAAATCCCTTGCTTTTGAATAGCGCGAGGCTTTGGATGTTCTGCGACGGAATGTCGCAGTACAGTTGGTTGAGGTTCAGCACTTGAAAGCCGTATCGGATCACGATCGACACCGCATGAGAGGCGTAACCCTGCCTCTGGTCGCGCTGGTCGTAGATCAGAATGCCGACCCCCGCCCGGCAGTTGTACGGGTCGAGGTCGAACAGGTCGATGGCGCCGACGGGTTTCCCGTCGGCTTTCGATTCGATGATCAGCCGCAACTGGCGGGTTTCGTAGATATCGCGTTGCTGGTTTTCGATAAACTGTCGCAGCATGTGTTTCGAAAACGGGGCGACCGTGTTGCTCACTTTCCAGATTTCGGTGTCGTTCTCCCATTTGTACAGGATGTTGACATCTTCCGGCTCGAGCGCCCGCAGGCGGATCAGTTCGCTCTCCATCGGATTGGTCATGGCACGCCGCGTTTACAGTGAAATCACCTTGTTGCGGATCAGCATTGCCGCGCCGAGCGAACCGATGTTGTCGTCGAGGTTGGTCGTGCGGAACAGCGTGTCGTTGTAAACCAGCCGCAGCGAATATTTGTTGACGGCCGATTTCAGCGGCAGCATCAGGTAGTCGCCGGCGTTGGCCAGGTTGCCTCCGATGATCACCTGTTCCGGGTTGAAAATATTGATCAGAAAAGCGATGCTTTTGCCGATTTTTTCGCCGGCTTCCTCGATCAGTTCGATTGACAGCGTGTCGTCGTTTTTGGCTGCCTGAATGATGTCGTTGATGTGGATCTTATGTTGTTTCTGGTATTTATCCATCAGGATCGTGGTGCGTCCGTTCTTGATCTGCTGGATCATCTTGTTTTCGATGGCGATTCCGGAAACTTCCGTCTCCAAACACCCTTTTTTACCGCAGTCGCAGATGATCTCGTTATCGAAATAGGGCGTATGGCCGAATTCGCCGGCAAAGCCCGATTTCCCGTAGTACAGGTTGCCGTCGATGATGACTCCGATGGCGACGCCACGGGCGAGGTTCAAGTAAACGATGTTCTTTTCGGAACCCGTGCATCCTTTCGTATATTCGCCGTAGCAGCGGGCGCGGGTGTCGTTTTCGATCAGCACCCGGTGTCCGAGCCGTTTTTCCATGATCTCGCTCAGCGACTCTTCGCGCGAGGTGAAATATTTGTAGCTGCGTCCAGTTTTCGGATTCACGCGCCCGGCAATGCAGATTCCGATGCCGAGCAACTTCGAACGGTCTATTTTGCTGTCGTTTATGAACCGGTCGATCGAAGATCCGATTTTGTCGAGGCATTCTTCCGTGTCGTCGAGGATAAAATCTTGCTCGTGTTCCAGTTGGATGATGTTGTTGTGCAGGTCGGTAATCACCATGACGATCTGATCGCGACTCACTTCGATGCCGGCGAAATAGATGGCCGAATGAGTCAGACCGAAAATGTTCGGCCGGCGTCCGCCGCTGGTTTCGATCTTGCCGCGGTCGGCGATGATGTTTTCGGAAAGGAGTTCCTCGACCAGTTTGGTGACTGTCGGGATGCTGACATGCAGCTCCCTGGCCAGATCCGCCAGCGTACATTCTCCTTCGATCGCCATGCGGGCGATGATATTGCGTTTGAGAATGTTGTTTTTTTGAACGATTCCTTTGGCCTTGCCGTTTTCCGGCTGATTGAAAAATTCCTGTAATGAACTCATGGGGTTAAATTCTGTTATGGTTTGATGTTAGGTTTTTCTTTGTCGGGATTCCGAAAGTTCCGGTCCGCCGGCCTCGAAGTCCGCTGATAGCCACTCATTCTTATCTAATTGGGAAACGGCGGTTTCCTAAATTTAGAATGGTGGCGTTGGTTTTCTTTGAGTGCAAAATAACGCAAAATTTTTCATATATCCGACCGAATTAGCCGAAATATTAAAATCTTACGCCCTCTTATTTCATAAAAAAACCGCACTAGTAAAACGTGCGGTTCGGGAAAATCGTATGAGTATCAGCCGTTTTTTTCGGTCGACATTACAATGTTTGCTTCGATTCGCAAACGGCGGCGCGGTCCACTTTCTTGATCAGGCCCTGCAATACGCTGCCGGGGCCGAGTTCGGTGAACTGCGTGGCTCCGTCGGCGATCATGTTTTGCACGATCTGCGTCCAGCGCACCGGAGAGGTCAGTTGGGCGATCAGGTTGGCTTGGATTTTAGCCGGATCGGTGTACGGTTTGGCGTCGACGTTCTGGTAGACCGGGCAGACCGGTTCGGCGAACGGAGCGGCTTTGATGGCGGCTTCGAGCTCCACGCGGGCCGGTTCCATCAGCGGCGAGTGGAACGCTCCGCCGACGTTCAGCTTCAGCGCGCGTTTGGCGCCCGCCTCGGTCAGTTTGGCGCAGGCGGCGTCGATCGCTTCGTTGCTGCCCGATATTACCAACTGTCCCGGACAGTTGTAGTTGGCCGGAACGACTACGCCGTCGATCGCGCTGCATATCTCTTCGACCGTGGCGTCGGGCAGGCCGATGATGGCGGCCATCGTCGACGGATTCTGTTCGCAGGCTTTCTGCATCGCCATCGCACGTTTCGAAACCAGGCTCAGGCCGTCTTCGAAACTCAGGGCTCCGGCGGCTACCAGCGCGCTGAATTCGCCCAGCGAGTGTCCGGCCGTCATTTCGGGTTTGAAGTCCGCGCCGAGCGATTTGGCCAGGATGACCGAGTGCAGGAAGATTGCCGGCTGGGTTACTTTCGTCTGCTTGAGCTGTTCGTCGGTTCCGGCGAACATGATATCGGTGATCGGGAAGCCGAGAATTTCGTTGGCTTTTTCGAACAGTTCTTTTGCAAGGGGAACGTTGTCGTACAGGTCTTTGCCCATTCCGACGAATTGGGCGCCTTGACCCGGGAATACGTATGCGTGCATATTTTTTCGTTTAGTTGGTTAACAGAGAGCAAAGATAAGTAATTTTGCCGAAACCCGGCAACTGTTCTCGACGGGGGGCGTATTTCGCAACGAAATGCTCCGGTTTTTGCTACCTTTGCGGAAAATCAAATCGTTCGGACTGATTATGAAAACGAAAATAGCCATCGTAGGGACGGGCGGCGTCGGCGGATTTCTCGGCGGTCTGCTCGCCCGCCGTTACCGGGACGACCCGGAAGTGGACATCTATTTTATTTCGCGCGGACAAGCCCTCGAAAATATCCGAAGCAGGGGATTGATCGTCGAGTCGCAGCAGGGAAATTTTACGGCCCGCCCGAAAGCGGCGACCGATTCGGCCGCCGAGATTGGCGAAATGGATTACATCCTGCTGTGCACGAAGGCCTATGATATCGAAGGGGCCGTCGGGCAGATCCGCCCGGCCATCGGGCCGCGGACGGTGATCCTGCCATTTCTGAACGGCGTGGATAGCGCCGAGAAGATCAAACGAATGCTGCCCGGACATGCCGTGTGGGACGGGTGCGTGTATGTGGTTGCGTTTATCGTCGAGCCGGGCCGTATCGCCGAACATACCAACGGTTACCGTTACCTGTTCGGTTCCGCGCAGGGGCCGGACGAACGACTCGAAGAACTGGAGCGGATTTTTACCGGCGCGGAAGTCCGCGCCCGGTTGGTTCCGGATATTACCCGGCGAGTCTGGGACAAGTTTGCGTTCATCTCGACCGTGGCCACGGCGACTTCCTATACCGACGAGCCTTACGGCGGCGTGCTTGGCAACCCGGACTACCGGGCGCAGTTCACGGCGCTGCTCGATGAATTTCAGGCGGTGGCGAAGGCCAAAGGAATCGTCCTGTCCGACGGGATCGCCGCCCAGGTGGTCGATCAGATGGAACGGATTCCGGCCGATACGACGACCTCGATGCAGCGCGATTTCCGGGCGCACCGCAGCACCGAACTGGAGTCGTTGACCGGCTACATCGTGCGCGAAGGGAAACGGCTCGGCGTTCCGACGCGACTTACGACCGGATGTATGCCGGATTGCTGCAACGTTAACGTATTTTGATCGTGATCCGCATACCTCTCCGGCCGCCCGGTTGCGATTTCCGGGCGGTTTTTTGTTGCCATTGGCCGGTAAAATGCGTAGTTTTGTGAAAATATAGACTGTTTCGGAATGAATCTGTTCAAATTTTTTTGCCCGGTACTGTTGGGAGCGTTGGTTTCCTGCGCCGGACGATCCGATTGGCAGAAAGACGCGTCGAATCTGATCGGAGAAGGTCGGTTTTCGCAGCTGGACTCGTTGCTGGAAGAAGCGGAACCCGGCGCGTCGGAACAGGAACTGCGCGCGATCGACTCGCTGCGGGAGGTCATGCGGCGTTTGCGTATCGAATTTTGTTATAACGAAGAACAGATTCTCTCCCGGATCCGGCAGCGGGTGTCCGATACGGTATCTCCGGAGCAGATCCGTCGATGGGAAAAGTCCGGGAAGTTGGAGATGCGGCGGATCGACAGCCGGAAGCGTTACTTCAGCCGTTCGGTAGGCAACCTGATTCTGCTGGCCCCGGAACTGGAAGGATTGCGGCGGATCGACTCGTCGGAGATCGGTTTTCGGGAAAGGCACGCCGCGCGGGTGATTGCGGCGACCGATTCGCTGGGAATGTGTACGAATCCGGTGACGATGACGATTCGCTATACGCTTGTCGTGGAACCGGATGCCGTGCCGGAGGGCGATACGATCCGTTGCTGGCTGCCCTATCCGCAGGAAGGTTTGCCGCGCCAGACCGGTGTCGAACTGATTTCGGCATGGCCTGAGCGGTATGTCGTGGCTCCGAAGGGAACTCCGCAGCGTAGCATTTGTTTCGAACAGCCGGCCCGTCGCGACAGCGCGACCGTTTTCAGGCTCGCGTTCCGGGTGACGACGCGTGCGCAGTATTTCGATCCGGAGGAGCTGTCGAAGCAGGTCGAACCGTACGATACCCTTTCGGAAGTTTATCGCAAATATACGGCCCAGCGTCCGCCGCACCTCGTTTTCAGCGAACGGATCGAACGGAAGGCCCGCGAGTTGGCCGGCGGCGAGACCGATCCGGTGCGGATCGTTTCGCGGATTTACGATTGGATCGACGACATTCCGTGGGCGGGGGCGATCGAGTACGGCGTGATCCCGAATATTCCCGAGTACGTGCTCGATGCCGGACACGGCGACTGCGGACAGGTGAGCCTGCTTCTGATCGCGATGTTGCGCAGCGTCGGGATTCCGGCGCGGTGGGAAAGCGGTTGGATGCTGCATCCGGGACATGTCGGTCTGCACGACTGGGGATCGGTTTATTACGAAGCGTCGGGTGGGTGCCCCTCGATATATCGTTCGGCAAACTGGCTGCGAGCGCCGATCCGGCCGTCCGCGATTTCTATAAAACGGGCATGGACAGCTACCGGCTGGTCGTGAACAGCGATTACGGGTATCCGTTCGATCCTCCGAAACGGCATATGCGTAGCGAGCCGGTGGATTTTCAACGCGGCGAAGCGGAAACTTCGGAGCGCAATCTCTATTTCGACGAGTGGGATTATCACATGGACGTTACATACGAATAGAATGAAGAGGATAACGAAAAAGGTTTTATGGACGGCGGCGCTGACACTGGCCGTTTGGGGCGCGAAAGCGCAATCCGCCGGCGATCTGGTGGAACAGGTGCGCGCGCGGTACGCTCCGGACAAACGGGTGGCGGTCTTCGAGATCGAGGCCGAACAGGTCAACGATACGCTGTATATATTAAAGGGCAAGTGCGACGATCCGGAAGCCGTTCGTGCGCTCCGCGAGCGGTTGAGGCGGGGCGGGGTCGCCTTTGAGGATTATACGACGCTGCTGCCGTCCCGTGCGCTCGGCGACCGGACGCAGGCGCTCGTCACGCTGTCGTCGGTCAACCTGCGCACCGCTCCGGCTCATGCCGCCGAGTTTGCGACCCAGGCGATCCTCGGAACGCCGTTGCGGGTGCTCGACGTGCAGGGCGGCTGGTATCGGGTGCAGACTCCGGACGGTTATATTTCGTGGGTGGACGACGATGCGATCGCACTGAAAACACCCGGTGAGATGGAGTCCTGGCGGATGTCACAGCGGTTTATCTACACCGGATACATCGGATTCGTCTACGCTGGGCCGGACGAGGAGGGTTCCCGGGTTTCCGATCTCGTGCTCGGAACGGTGCTGGAGGTCGATCCGGCGGGTAAGACGAACCGGAAGTTCATTGCCGTCCGGCTGCCGGACGGACGCTCCGGTTATGTGAAACGCAGCGAAACGCAGGATTTTACCGAATGGGCGGCCCGGGAGTTGCGGCCGGACGGCCTGGAACGCACGGCGCGCAGCATGATGGGAGTGCCTTATCTGTGGGGAGGAACTTCGGTCAAAGGGGTCGACTGTTCCGGAATGGTCAAGACGGCCTATTTCGCCAATGGCGTAATCCTGGCGCGGGACGCTTCGCAGCAAGCCCTGACCGGGGAGAAGATCGCGCCCGAAGCGTGGCGGGATTGCCGCAAGGGCGACTTGCTGTTTTTCGGCAACGCGCAGACCGGCCGCGTGACGCATGTGGCGATGTATCTCGGCGACGGAAAATTCATCCATGCTTCGGGGCGCGTCAAGGTCAACAGCATCGACCCGCAAGCGGAGGACTTCGTCGGGTATCCGTGCCTGTCGATCAGCCGGATCGTCGGCCGGATCGGAACGCCCGGTATCGCGCGGGTGGCCGGCCATCCGTGGTATTTCAACCGATAATCCTATCAATCCGATAACCATGAACAGAAGAGACTTTTTGAAGACCACGGCGATGGGGCTCGTTACGGCCGGGGTGGCCGCTTCGCCGCTGCTGGGCGCTTGTGCGGGGAAACCGAAAAAAGGGCGTAGCGGGAAGCTGAATTTGACGTTCGAGCCGTACGATCTGAAGTTGATCCACCCGTTTACCGTGGCGGTCAATACGCGTACGCATACGCCCGACGTACAGGTGCAGCTCGAGTACGACGGCGTGATCGGCTACGGCGAAGCGTCGATGCCGCCTTACCTCGGCGAGACGCAGGAATCGGTCTGCAAATTCCTCGGATCGCTCGATCTCGGCCAGTTCGCCGATCCGTTCCGAATGGACGAAATTCTCGAATACGTCGATTCGGCGGCTCCCGACAACCGGGCGGCGAAAGCGTCGGTCGATATCGCGCTGCACGATCTGACCGGAAAGCTGCTCGGTCAGCCGTGGTATAAGATATGGGGACTCTCGCCGGAGAAAGCTCCCGACACGTCGTTCACGATCGGGATCGATACGGCGGACGTCGTACGCAAGAAAGTGGAGGAGACGTCGCCCTATAACGTCATTAAGGTGAAGATGGGGCTCGACAACGACAAGGAGCTGGTCGAAATCATCCGTTCGGTGACCGATAAGCCGCTGTGCGTCGATGCCAACCAGGGTTGGAAGGATAAGGAGAAGGCGTTGGAGATGATCGAGTGGCTCAGCGAACGCAATACGCTGTTCGTCGAACAGCCGCTGCCGAAAGAGATGATCGACGAGACGGCATGGATTCGGGAGCGAAGCCCGCTGCCGATTATGGCCGACGAGTTTTTACAACGGCTGCCGGACGTCCGGCGTGCCGAGGGGGTGTACGACGGGATCAACATCAAGCTGATGAAGAGTACCGGCCTGCGTGAAGCCTATAAAATGGCGGTGTTGGCCAAGGCGTTGGGAATGAAACTGATGATCGGATGTATGACCGAGACTTCCTGCGCTATAACGGCGGCGGCCCAACTGGCGCCGATGATGGACTGGGCCGACCTGGACGGCAATCTGCTGATTTCGAACGATCGATTTGACGGGGCCCGGATCGTCGATGGGCAGGTAACGCTGCCCGACCGTCCTGGAATCGGGGTCGTTCCGGTTTAGATTTTTTGAAGAGTACGAGTAAGGAATATAATAAATAAAATAAAGGGCGCCGAATTGAGCGCCCTTGGTTTTTACTTTTTGTTTAACGCCTCTCTCAGCAGGCAGTCGACTAAAATCAGATCATTGTCTTCCCCCACTACTTCTTTGGAGAAAAGTTCTTCATCAGCCAGCCTTTCGGCATTAAAACCGTACTCATTGTAACTTTCGTCCATAGGCACAATTTGATTTTGATCGTTTGTACCTATATAACGCCCGGCTCCGGCGATTATTGCCTTTAACTCAAGATTAACTGCTTTTCGTCGATCATTTTGCGCATGTTGATCAGCGCATAGCGCATCCGTCCGAGCGCCGTGTTGATGCTGACGTTGGTCTCGTCGGCTATCTCCTTGAAACTAAGCCCCATGTAGTAGCGCATCAGGACGACTTCTTTTTGTTCGGCCGGCAGGAAATCCACCAGTTTGCGAACATCCTCGGCGATCTGATCGGAGATCATCCGGTCTTCGACCGTCGAATCGGAGAGTTTCCGGTTGTTCAGCAGGTCGTATCCGGCTTCGCCTTCGGAGATGTGGTTTTGCTGTTTTTTCTGTCGGAAATGGTCGATCACCTGATTGTGCGCGATACGCAGTACCCACGAAAGAAATTTTCCGTTTTCGGTGTATCGTCCGTCGTTCACGAAACGGATTACTTTGATAAGAGTTTCCTGGAAAATATCGTCGGCCAGATCCCGGTCCTTGACCATCATGTTGATGTAATCGAAGACCCGTCGCCGGTGCCGGTTGACAAGTACAGTTACAGCATTCTCATTGCCTGACAGATAGACATTAAGCAAATCGTTGTCACTTAACTTCTTCAGATTCATATACTACTCGTTATTAGTTTAGAGTAGATATTCTCGATAGGCAATTCTTTTAAATAATTAGACTTTAGCGTCGCAATATACATAAATTTTTTGAATTCGCAAATTTTTCTACTCAACATGATTTCGATCCTTTTTACAAAAGCTGTGCCATAATTTGATAAACAGCCTGCTGGAAATTTGCGGGAATCAAAAAATCTGCAAAATTTCCGGAAATACGGAATTTGCAGATTCGGGATAAGACGGATCGGGAAAATCCCGGAGCGTTTTGGCCTATTCTTCGGCGTTGTTTTCGTCCAACAAGTTGGATACCAGAATCCGGCCGCAATATTCGCAAACGATGATTTTCTTATTCATCCGGATGTCCAACTGGCGCTGGGGCGGGATGCGGTTGTAACAGCCGCCGCAGGCGTCGCGTTTCACGGTAACGACTGCCAATCCGTTGTGCACGTTTTCGCGGATGCGTTTGTAAGCGGCCAGCAGCCGGCTGTCGATTTTCACGGCGGCGGTTTCCGACTGCACGGCGAGGCTTTCGATCTCTTTGGCCGTCTCCTGGTCGATGCTTTCCAGCTCCGCTTTCTTGGCGGCGAGGTCGATTTTGCGGTCTGCTACGATCGCCTGAGCGTCTTCGATCATTTTTTTCTTGACCTTGCTGTCCGCACTGTATTCCTTGATTTTTTTCTCACACAGTTCGATCTCCAGCTTCTGGTATTCGATCTCCTTGGACAGGGAATCGAACTCCCTATTGTTGCGGACGTTGTCCTGCTGGTGTTCGTATTTGGCGATCAGCGTTTTGGCCTGCTCGATCTCTTCCTTGCGCTGTTTGGTCGAAGCCGTCAGTCCGTCGATCTCGGACGTGATGTTGGCAATGCGGGTTTCGAGACCGGCTATTTCGTCTTCGAGATCCTGCACTTCAAGCGGCAACTCACCCTTGATCTTGTTGATTTCGTCGATTTTCGAGTCGATTTTCTGGAGCTCGTACAACGCGATGATCTTTTCCTCTACGGAATAGTCGTTCGATTCGTTGTTTTTTCTGCTGGATGTCGCCATATCTGTAAGAAATTTCTTAAACTAAATAATTTACCGGGTTTATCGAATGTTCACTCTTGCGAACTGCAAAAGTAGCTATTTTTTTTTGTAATAATATCATGCAAAAGCGCTATTGCGCAATATTCGCTTTCGAAATGTCCTACGTCTGCCGCGACGATCCGTCCGTCCGGAGTGTAGAAATCGTTGTATTTGAAGTCCGACGACAGGTAGAGATCCGCGCCCGCAGCGACGGCGTCTTCGATCATCGAAGCTCCGGCTCCGGTGCACAGCGCTATGCGTGAGACGGTTTCGCGGCACAGGGCGCTGTAACGGATCGCGCCGCAGTTTAACAGTCGTTTGGTCTCTCGCAGAAACTCCAGCGTCGGGCGCGCTCTGCCGGGCAGTTCCCCGACGATGCCGAACCCCGATTCGGGAACTGTTTCCGGATTCGGTTTCAGCGTCCGCATATTTTGCAGTCCGAGCAATTGCCCGAGCCGGAAACTCATACCCCCGTCGGCGCTGTCCAGATTGGTGTGCGCGGCATAGAGCGAGATGCCGGCGATCAGGCAGCGCGCGGCGATCCGTTGCGAAGCGTCGGCCCCGACGATCCGGCGTAACGGGTGGAACAGCAGCGGGTGATGCGACACGATCAGGTTGGCCCTGTGCCCGATCGCTTCGTCGACGACCGTTTCGGTGACGTCCACGCAGATCAGAACGCCCGTCAGTTCGGCGTCCGGGAATCCGATGTTCAGCCGCTGTTGTCGTAGGTTTCCTGCAGTTGCAGCGGAGCGAACTCTTCGATGACGGTTGCTACGTCGCGTATTTTCATGTCGTTCGTTTTATCGGATGGTTAAAACAGCGATTGTTCGACGATTACCGGACGTCGGGGCTGTTCCGGTTCGGGCGTTGCGGTCGGTTCTTCCGTGCGGGCGGCCTCTTCCGGCAGGTCGAAACGCGGCGCGGCGGTCGCCGGCTGCGGCGGGATCGGGATCTCGCGCTGCAAAAACCGCGGTACGGCCGGTCCTTCGACGGATTCCTCGGCGGCGGGCGGCGCGTCCGGCACGGCTGCGGCATCGGCTTGCAGCGACGGTGGCGCGGTCTCCGGCACCGAGGTGTCGATGAAGATTTCGTCGCCGCCCGATTTCAGCTCTTCGCGGACTTCCAGCAGCAGGGCGCGCATACCCTGTAGTTTTTCGATGATCTCGAGGTTGCGCTCCACGCCTTCGCGGTTGTCCCGCAACCGTTTGGCCGCTCCGGCGAGCGTCATCCCGTTCTCTTTGACCAGGTGATAGATCAATTTCAGGTTTTCGACGTCTTTCGGCGTGAACAATCGGTTGCCCTTTTTGTTCTTGTCGGGTTTGAGGATGTCGAATTTCTGTTCCCAGAAACGGATCAGCGACGGATTGACGTCGAACATCTCCGACACCTCCCCCATCGTGTAGTATATTTTGCGGTTTTTGCGCTCCATCGTGTCAAAATATGCGTACCCTTTCGTAGCCCAAGCAAGGTACAAAAAACAAACCTTTTTGTCAATGCCTTTTCCGAATTTCCCGTCAGGCGGAAAGCGGATGCGTGACATTCCGTTCGCAAATCTTGATTATTCTTTCTACATTTGCAGGCACAAATGTAAGCAATAAAACAGAATCCGCAGCCTGTTTGCCGTTTCCGGCGGAGCTTTCGTCCGGGGTGCGCGGCGTGCGGAGTTTATTTTTCAGGATGGATTTTCAGATTACGGGCGAAGTGGTCGGCGGAAACCGGCTCGGCCGCCGGCTCGGTTTCCCGACGGCCAATCTTGCCGTAGGCGAGTCGGTGCCGGCGCGTAACGGCGTGTATGCCGCGCATTTCACGGTGGACGGGAAGGTGTGGCCCGCGATGGTGAATCTCGGGCGTAAGCCGACGGTGGGCAGCGGTTTGGATCGGGTGCTCGAAGCGCATGTGCTCGGGTTCGACGGCGATCTGTACGGTCGCACCGTTACGGTCGACCTGTTGGAATTTGTTCGCAGCGAACGGAAATTCGGGTCTGTCGAAGAGCTTCGGCGGCAGATCGAAGCCGACCGGGCGCAGATCGTCCGGTTTTTCGAAAAGAACGGGAAGAAGAACGATAATCATAAAAAAAATACGGAATATGTTGTTGGATTTGAATTTGCCTTACAAAGTGGCCGACATCGCGTTGGCCGGCTGGGGACGCAAGGAGATCGAGATCGCCGAGAAAGAGATGCCCGGACTGATGGCCGTCCGCCGGAAGTACAGTGCGCAGAAACCGTTGCAGGGGGCCCGCGTGATGGGGTCGCTGCACATGACGATCCAGACGGCCGTGCTGATCGAGACGCTGGTCGAGTTGGGAGCCGACGTGCGGTGGGCCAGTTGCAACATTTTTTCGACGCAGGACCATGCCGCCGCCGCAATCGCCGAGGCCGGCGTGCCGGTGTTCGCCTGGAAGGGCGAAACGCTCGAAGAATACTGGTGGTGTACGGCGATGGCGTTGAGTTTTCCCGGCGGCAAAGGTCCGAATCTGATCGTTGACGACGGCGGCGACGCTACGCTGCTGGTTCATAAGGGATATGCGGCCGAGAACGATCCGAAAACGCTCGATTACGCTCCGTCCAACCATGAAGAGGCGGTGATTCTCGACGTTCTGAAAAAATTGTTGGCCGAGGACAACGGCAAATGGTGCCGCACGGTGGAGGCGTTGAAAGGGGTTTCCGAGGAGACTACGACCGGCGTGCACCGGCTGTATCAGATGCAGGCCCGCGGCGAGCTGCTGTTTCCGGCCATCAACGTGAACGATTCGGTGACCAAAAGCAAGTTCGACAACCTGTACGGTTGCCGCGAATCGCTGGCCGACGGGATCAAACGGGCGACCGACGTGATGATCGCCGGCAAGGTGGTGGTCGTATGCGGTTACGGCGACGTGGGCAAAGGCTGCGCCGCGAGTATGCGTTCTTACGGAGCACGGGTGATCGTGACCGAGATCGACCCGATCTGCGCGTTGCAGGCCGCGATGGAAGGATTCGAGGTGAAGACGGTCGAAGACGCCCTGCCCGAAGGCAATATTTACGTCACGACGACCGGCAACTGCGATATCCTGCGGGTCGAACACATGGAAAAAATGCGCGATCAGGCAATCGTCTGCAACATCGGGCATTTCGACAACGAAATCCAGATGGATAAGTTGAACGCCTACCCGGGGATCGCGCGCACCGAGATCAAACCGCAGGTCGACAAATATACGTTCCCCGACGGACACGCCATTTTCGTGCTGGCCGAAGGGCGTTTGGTCAATCTGGGTTGCGCGACCGGCCATCCGTCGTTCGTGATGAGCAATTCGTTTACGAACCAGACGCTGGCGCAGATCGAGCTGTGGACCGAAAAGATGGAGGTGAACGTTTACCGCCTGCCAAAGCACCTCGACGAAGAGGTGGCTCGGCTGCATCTGGAGAGCCTCGGCGTGCACCTGACCAAACTGACGCAGAAACAGGCCGATTATATCGGCGTGCCGGTCGAAGGTCCTTACAAGGCCGATTTCTACCGGTATTAGGATAAAACGGTATTTCATCGCTCTATCGGAAGCGACTTCTCGGACGGGGAGTCGCTTTTTTGTATATGTGTTTGGATTATAGGAATATTTTTTTAGCCGAGGGAACGGTCTTCAACGGGGTTGGCGGAACCTACCGGCTCGACGGGGATACCTATACCGAAACGATCGATTACGGCTTGCCGGGGATGGTCCGTTTTATCGGGAAACAGGCCGTCTATCAAATCGGCGTAGAGCGGGATACGATGCGGATATCGGGAGTGCTCGACGATCAGATCGAAGTGCGGGAGGTCTGGGTCAGGGTGCTGAAATAACGGAGAAACGGTGCCCGTTTGCAATAAAAAGAGACTGTCGCCGCATTGCGGGGCAGTCTCTTGCGTTTTTCTTCGGAAAATTATTTTACGGGCGTTTTTTTGATGTCTTTGATTCGCAGTTGGGCCGACACGGTGCCCCGGTAGTGGTTCTCGACGACCGAATAGCAGACGTCGATGCATTTGCCCGAACGCACATGCTCGTAATGGGTCGGTTGCTGGAACGCGATGGCCGGGATCGATGTGTTCGGTTTCTGTCCCTGGATCAGGTCCATTTTCAGGTGTTCCTGCTCTGCCCCGACCAACCGGGCGTCGCCGCGGTTGCTGACGCCGCGCGTTACGAATACCGGCGCGTTGTTTTCCGGGCCGAACGGTTGGAAACGGTTCAACGTCGTCCGGAATTTGTGCGTGATGTCGCTGAACAGCAATTCCGAGTCGATCTCCACCTGCGGGATCAGCATTTCGGGATCGATGTGCTCCTCGACATAATCGTTGAACCGCCGCGTGAACTCTTCCACGTTTTCGGGCCGCATCGTCAGGCCTGCCGCATAGATATGTCCTCCGAAATTTTCCAACAGGTCGGCGCACGATTCGACGGCCTGGTACAGGTCGAAGCCCGGCACGCTGCGCGCCGAACCGGTGACGTACCCGTTGCTCATCGTCAGTACGACGGTCGGCCGATAGTAAGTCTCGATTAGCCGGGAGGCCACGATGCCGACGATCCCCTTCATCCATTTCGGATTATAGATCACCGTGCTTTTGCGGTTTTTCAGTTCCGGCCGGCTTTCGATGATCTCGTGGGCTTCCTGTGTGATCGAACGGTCGATGTTCTTGCGGTCCTGATTGCAGGTGTCGATGAAGGCCCCGTATTCGGAGGCGACCTCTTCGTCGCGCGCCACCATCAGGTATACGGCCGAGTGTCCGCCCGACGGAGCGGCGTTCTCGTCGTCGGAATCGACTTCCATGCGGCCCGCCGCGTTGATACGCGGCCCGATCTTGAATACGATGTCGTCGATGGTGATGACATGCTTGTCGAGGCCGCAGATTTTAATGATCGACGAAAGGCCCTTGCCGGGCTTTTCGTTCAGGCGTTTGAGGCCGTAATAGGCCAGAATCCGGTTTTCGCCTACCAGCGGCACGATGTCCGAGGCGATGCTGACGACTACCAGGTCGAGCAGGCATTCCACTTCCGAGAAAGGCAATCCTTTGAACTGACAATACCCCTGTAGCATTTTGAACCCTACGCCGCATCCCGACAGTTCTTTGAACGGATAGTTGCAGTCGGGCCGCTTGGAGTCGAGCACCGCCACCGCTTCGGGAATGGTGTCCCCCGGCAGGTGATGGTCGCAGATGATAAAGTCGATTCCTTTGGTCTTGGCATAGGCGACCTTTTCCGTCGCTTTGATCCCGCAGTCGAGCGCGATGATCAGCCCCACGCCCTTGCGCTGCGCGTAGTCGATCGCTTTGACCGAAATGCCGTAGCCTTCGGTGTAGCGGTCGGGAATGTAGAACAGCAGCGACGAGAGTCCCAGCCGGCGCAGGAACGAATAGACCAGCGCGACGGCGGTCGTTCCGTCTACGTCGTAATCGCCGTAGACCATGATCGGCTCGTTTCGTTTGACGGCTTCGTCGATCCGTTCGACGGCGCGGTCCATATCCTTCATCAGGAACGGATCGTGCAGGTTCTCCAGTTTCGGGTTAAAGAATTGCCATGCTTCCTCTTCGGTTTCGATGCCACGCTGAACAAGTAGGTTGGCAAGCACCGGCGGGATATCGAGCGCGGCGGCCAGCGCGGCCACCTTCGCAGCATCCCCTTGGGGCTTGAGTACCCATCTTTTTTCTGCTGACATAACGTTTTTTATTTATTAATTGCTTATTAATCAAATTTTAATCCGTCCCTGTTTCCCGGGCGACGGGCCCCGGCCCTTCCCGCGTGCCGTCACCGTACCTCGCAGTGGAGCAATTGTCCGAAATGCGCGGCGAATTTGCGGGCGACCTCTTCCAGCGTCGGCCGCATCCCGGTCTCCTTTTCGATCGACGTGACTCCTTTGTCGACGAATCCGCACGGATTGATGTACGAAAAATAGCGCAGGTCGGTCGTTACGTTCAGCGCGAAGCCGTGCATCGTTACGTAACGGGACGCTTTGACTCCGATCGCGCAGATTTTTCGCGCGCGCGGGGAGTCTCCTTCGATCCATACGCCGGTCGCGCCGGCGAGCCGTTCGCCGACGATACCGTATTCGGCGATCGTCCGGATCACGCTCTCCTCGACCGTCCAAATATAATCCTTCAGGTTCGTGCCGAGCCGTTCGAGGTCGAGAATCGGATAGCCGACCAACTGTCCGAGACCGTGGTAGGTGATGTCCCCGCCGCGGTCGGTCTGGAAATAAGTGGCCCCGATCCGTTTCAGGAAACCGTCGTCGACCAGCAGGTTCGACGCGTGTCCACTTTTGCCGAGCGTATAGACGTGCGGGTGTTCGACGAAGAGCAGTACCTGTTCCGCTTGTCCGCCACCGTTTCGTTTGGCGTCCAGCAGGGCGTTGAAGAAGCGTTTCTGCTCTTCCCAGGCTGCGGAGTATTCCGTCCGTCCGACGTATTTGCTGGTAACGGTTTCCATGTTTCGTTTATTTTTTGCTTCCGCAACATTGCATCGCCTTCTCGGCCATGTAGGACGAACGCACCATCGGGCCGCTTTCGACGTAAAGCATACCGCGTCGCAGCGCTTCTTCCTTGTAAGTTGCGAATTTTTCAGGAGTTACGTAATCGGCGACCGGCAGGTGTTTCAGCGTGGGCCGCAGGTATTGGCCGATCGTCATAATCCGGACGCCGTTGGCGACCAGGTCGTCGATCGCAGCGAGCACTTCGTCGTCGGTTTCGCCGAGACCGACCATCAGGCCGCTTTTGGTTCGGCAGCCCGACCGCGCGATATGCGACAAAGTTTTGAGACTGACTTCGTAACGGGCGCGCGAGCGCACCTGCGGAGTCAGCCGGGCGACGGTTTCGACGTTGTGTCCGATAATATCCGGTTTGGCGGCGATCACCGTGTCGATCAGGTCTTCCCGCGCATCGAAGTCGGGAATCAGCAATTCGATCGAAGTATCCGGATTTTCGCGGCGAACGGCCCGTACCGCTTCCGCCCATATTTCGGCTCCGCCGTCGGGCAGATCGTCACGCGTTACGGAAGTGACGACACAATGTTTCAATCCCATCAATCGAACGGAACGGGCGAGTTTCTGCGGCTCATCCGGGTCGAGCGGTAACGGTTTTCCGGTGGCTGTCGCACAGAACTTGCACGAACGGGTACAGATTTCACCCAGGATCATGAAAGTCGCTGTTCTGCGGCTCCAGCATTCGGCTTGGTTGGGGCATCGTCCGCTGCTGCATATCGTATGCAGCCCATGTTCCTGTACGATGCGAGCCACTTCGCCGAAATTACTACTGTTATGGAGCTTGATTTTCAGCCAGTCCGGTTTTTTATGTCGCGTTACCTCATCATGACAATCAGGCATTTTTAATTTTATTTACTTTCCAATTGCTACAAATGTAACGTTTTTTTTCAAAATCGAGCCTGTTTCGGGATAATAAATTGCGACGGAACGTCGGATTCGGGATGATTTTTTATCGTTTGTTTTTGCTGCCGGCGCTTCCTGCCGCGCGAAACGAAAAAACGTTCCCGGATTTCCGGGAACGTTTTTAATATCAGGAAAGTAAAGGATCTTATACGCAGCCCTGGGCCAGCATGGCGTTGGCCACTTTCATGAAGCCGGCGATGTTGGCGCCGTTGACGTAGTTGACGTATCCGTCGGGGCCGGTGCCGTATTTCACGCAGGCGGCGTGGATGTCTTTCATGATCGAGTGCAGTTTCTGGTCGACTTCCTGCGGAGACCATGACAGACGCATCGAGTTCTGCGTCATTTCGAGGCCGGAAGTGGCTACGCCGCCGGCGTTCGACGCCTTGCCCGGCGAGTACAGCAGTTTGTTGTCCAGGAAGGCCTTGATCGCTTCGGGCGTAGAGGGCATGTTGGCGCCTTCGGCAACGCAGAAACAGCCGTTTGCGATCAGCGTTTGGGCCTCGTCGCCGTTCAGTTCGTTCTGCGTGGCGCACGGCATCGCGATGTCGCATTTTACGCTCCACGGACGCTGTCCTTCGTAGTAGGTGGCTTCCGGATATTTTTCAGCGTACTCTTTGATGCGGCCTCGGAAAATGTTTTTCAGTTCCATTACATAGGCCAGCTTATCGGCATCGATGCCTTTCGGGTCGTAGATGTATCCCGACGAATCGGAAAGCGTTACGACCTTGGCGCCGAGCTGGGTCGCCTTTTCGCAGGCGTACTGCGCCACGTTGCCCGATCCGGAAATCGCTACGGTCTTGCCTTTGAAGCTTTCGCCCCGCGTAGCCAGCATCTCCTGGGCGAAGTAGCAGGTGCCGTACCCGGTGGCTTCCGGACGCAGCGGACTGCCGCCCCAGCCGAGGCCCTTGCCGGTCAGCGTGCCGGTAAATTCGTTGCGCAGCCGCTTGTACTGGCCGAACATGAAGCCGATTTCGCGTCCGCCCACGCCGATGTCGCCGGCCGGCACGTCCGTGTTCGCTCCGATGTGACGTTGCAGCTCGGTCATGAACGACTGGCAAAAGCGCATTACTTCGTTATCGGACTTGCCTTTCGGGTTGAAGTCCGAGCCGCCCTTGCCGCCGCCCATCGGCAACGTCGTCAGGCTGTTTTTGAAGGTTTGCTCGAAGGCGAGGAACTTCAGAATGCTCAGGTTTACCGACGAGTGGAAACGGATGCCGCCTTTATAGGGGCCGATCGCGCTGTTCATTTCGACGCGGTAGCCTTTGTTGATCTCGATCTCCCCCTTGTCGTTGAGCCACGGAACGCGGAACATCACGATTCGTTCGGGTTCGGCGATGCGTTCCAGAACTTTCATTTTCTGGAGCACGGGATTTTCGAGGATGTACGGGGCCAGCGATTCTACGACCTCGTGTACGGCCTGGTGAAACTCTTTTTCACCCGGATTTCTGGCGATGATATCGGCCATGAAATCGTCGACATACTTTTGAACGTGTTTTTCCATAGGATTCGGAATTTTATAGAGATTTGTTTTTTCGCACTGTCGGTGTTTGCGACCGTAAAAATAGGTGAATAATATCAGAACGGCAAACGACGATCGGGCATTCGGCCGACGGATCGTACCGGTGTTAAAAATATAACGGTTCGATTCGTTACTAAATGTTTTTTAAATTTCCGGTATTGATTTCAAATGATAAGCCTTTTGCGAAATCTGGCCGAAAATTGTCAGCGGATAAAAAAAAATTATTTTTTTTAAATTACAATTTAACATGCGCGCTGCGACGGGATTTTACGCCGTCCGCATTTTTCGTGCCGGCTATTTCCCGCCGTTCTCTTCGAGAAACCGCCTGCGAATGATCTCGGCGACCGAACTCCCCTTTTGTTTGCTCTCGAGCCACGACAAAATGTCGAGGTAATAAAACGTCCGGCGTTCGAACGGGTGGTGCTCGAGCGGTTTGAGCCGTTCATACAGTTGGCGCAGCTCTTCTTTCAGGTTGGTGGCGTACATCGAGTTGAGCCGTTTGAGGAAGGCCATGATCTCCTGTTGCACCTGGTGCATGTCGTTCATCTTGACCAGGAACAGGCACACCGAGCGCACCTGGTAGTCCAGGTTGTAGTCGATGCCCGCTTCGTAAGAGGCGATCAGGTTCAGGATGCGGGCGTAGCATTGCAGATCGCGGTGGATGCGCGGATCGCGCGTGCTGATGATCCTTCCGAGGTAGTCCATGCACTTGCGGTAGTCGCCGTGTCCGAAATAGAGGCAGGCGATTTTGTAGCAAAGCACCATCCGGTGGTGGATATCCAACTCGGTCCCGTAGTCGCGGATATACCGCTCCACTTCCGGGATCGTCCGGATGCCTTCCGCGAATGTGCCTTCCCAGAAATGCTTGTTGATGCGGTTGACGTAAATGATCTGCTGCCAGATCATCCGGGCGTTGTCGTTGATGGCGGCGATCGAGTCGGCTTCGTCTTCGAAGTCGTCCAATTTCTGGATGAACCGCCGGTAGCTGCGCAGCAGATAGAGTCCGTCAAGCAGCCGGGAGTATCCCCGCAGGTAGAGATCGTACATCAGCTCTTTCATGTGCGGCGCGCTGTCGAACAGCAGTATCCAGCGACAGACGTATTTGTAGCACGTCAGCATATCGTGCCGGATGTAGTTGTACCAGACCTGCGCCTGGTACAGGTATACTTTTTCGGTGAACGAAAGCTGCCGTTCGTCGTCGTATTTCGCCAGCGTCGGGCCGTAGACCTGGACGATCATGTCGAGGTCTTTCTGCGTACGGGCGTATCCCAGTTGCAGGTAGAGCCCGTAGAGCTGCGACCCGCTGTTCGACAGTTCGTTGATGTTTTTGATCCGCGTGCACAATTCGGCGACTTGCCGGCTGACCGTTTCGCTTTTGGCGACCAGTCCGCGGGAGACGCTCAGCGTCCCGAGCCTTTTCTGAAACTCGATGATTTCGATAGCCTGTGTGTACTGTTCGTAGAACAGCGCCTGTTCTTTCGCTTTTTCGAGGATCTTGGTGCTTTGCCGGAACAATCCCTTGTCGTACAGGATGCGGGCGAAGTCGATCTGTTCGCGAAGCTGGATCGGAACCGTGCGTTGCGCGTCGAGCAGCCGGATGCTGACCAGGATCTGTTTGTAGAGGTGCGCCTTCATGTTCGGCAGCTGTTCCTTCTTGATCGGGCAGCGCTGGAGGATTTTCGTTTCGTCGTATTCGTCCAACGCGTCCATGCAGTCGAAAAGCGAAATGAACTTCGCTTCCTGGTTGCCGGACAGGCGGGTGGCGTAGAGTTTGAAGTTGCGCTTCTCCGCCTTGCTCATGCTCCGGATCAGGTCGTATACGGACTCTTGTTTTCCAGTTACGATGTTCATCTTTTTCGGATTTGTAACAAGCAAAATTACGAAAAAATACAGACAAACCGAAATTTAATGGCTATCTTTGTAACGCATTATTCGAACTGAAATTATGTCTGAATCATCATCACGTTACGCGGGACGCGGGGTTTCGTCGTCGAAAGAGGACGTGCACGCTGCGATCAAAAGCATCGACAAGGGGCTTTACCCCAAGGCGTTTTGTAAAATCATTCCGGATTTTCTGTCGGGCGACGACGGGTCGTGTCTCGTCATGCATGCCGACGGAGCCGGCACCAAATCGGCGTTGGCTTACGCTTACTGGCGGGAAACCGGCGACTTGTCGGTGTGGAAAGGCATCGCGCAGGACGCGGTCGTCATGAATACCGACGACCTGCTGTGCGTCGGCGTGACCGACAACATTCTGCTGTCGTCGACCATCGGGCGGAACAAGCACCTGATCCCCGGCGAGGTGATCGCCGCGGTGATCAACGGCACCGAAGAGTTTTTGCAACACTTGCGCGAACTGGGGGTCGGGATCTATTCGACCGGGGGCGAAACGGCCGACGTGGGCGACTTGGTGCGGACGATTATCGTCGACAGCACCGTAACGGCGCGTACCCGGCGCAGCGACGTGATCGACAATGCGAATATCCGCAGCGGCTGTTATATCGTCGGACTCAGTTCGTCGGGACAGGCGACCTACGAGGACGAATACAACGGAGGGATGGGCAGCAACGGATTGACTTCGGCCCGGCACGACGTTTTTGCGAAGATCGTCGGCGAGAAGTATCCGGAAACGTTCGATCCGGAGGTTCCCAAAGATTTGGTTTATACCGGTAAATACCGTTTGACCGATACCGTAAAGGGATGTCCGCTGACGGTTGGCAAACTGGTGCTGTCGCCGACGCGGACGTACGCTCCGGTTGTTCGGGCAATGTTGCAGGAGCACCGCGGCGATATCCGCGGCATGATCCATTGCAGCGGCGGCGGACAAACCAAAATTCTGCATTTTATCGACAAGTTGCACGTGGTCAAGGATAATCTGTTCGAAACGCCGTTGCTGTTCCGGATTATCCAGCGGGAATCGCAGACGCCGTGGCGCGAAATGTACAGCGTGTTCAACATGGGACACCGGATGGAGCTTTACGTCGACAGCGAAGCCGTGGCGGACGACCTGATCCGGATTTCGAAAAGCTTCGGGGTCGATGCGCAGGTCGTCGGTCGTGTCGAAGCGGCCGATAAGGCTTCGGTGACGATTACGCATCAGAACGGGACGTTCGATTATTATAAATAGGACGGGATCCGTTTGAAGAAAACGGCAAGCCGGCTTCCCCCGATCGGGGGAAGCCGGCTTGCTTTTCGGTCGGAAACCACCGGTTTCTTTTTTGGGGCAAAAAAATAAAGGGTCTTCCTGGAAGATCCTTTACTTTTTATCTGTAAGCGTCCGAAAACGCCCGCGATTATTGAGCGGCAGCAGCCGTGTCGGCAGCGGCAGCGGTCGTATCGGCAGCAGCAGCGGCAGCGGCGGCAGCAGCAGCTTCGGCGGCAGCGATCGAATCGGCAGCCTTGGCAGCGGCGATCGAGTCGGCTTTGGCTTTTTCAGCGCCGGCGTTACCGCAAGAAGCGAAAGAAACGCAGGCAGCAACAACTGCGAGCATCATTACAGATTTAGTAAAAGTTTTCATAGTGACAAGAATTAATTGGTTGAATTATTCAGGCGCAAAGGTATAAAAATGATTGGTTATTGGAACAGTTATCCAGTGAAATTTTTGCCGAAAAATGAATTTTCCCGGTAAAAAATTTGGTTTTGTCGGATATTTTTCGTATAACCGAAGCGGCGCCGGGATCGAAAGCCCCGAATATTACTCTTTTGCGGCGGCATTCCCGGCGGAACTGTCGGGGAGAAGCGACTGGCTCTCCTTGAAAGACGACAACGGAATCTCTTCGCGGGCGACGAATGCGCGGTCGAAAGCGTCTTTGATCTTTCCCCACAGGATGGTCGCTTCTTCCGCAGTCAGGCAGTTGCCGACGGTGACCTTGAAATAAGGAGTGTCGTAAGTCATGTCGGCCGGTATGCCCGGATATAACTCCCGAAAGCGGCTGAGCGCATTCTGCCCCGCCGAACGCGCGTTCTGGCTGTTGTCCGAAAAGATGCGTACCCGATATCCGCGTATTTTGACGCCGGACTGGTTCGTCTGCATCGAACTGACGGCCGAAGCGGCCGTGCCGTGCTCGGTAATCTGTATGCGGCTGCCGTAGGAACCGTCCGGTACGGCCAGTTGGTTTTTAAACCCGCCCAGTCCCTGGGCTGCGACCGTGGCTGCGGCAGCGGCGAGCGGCAGCAGGATCGTCATGAACTTTTTCATAGATCGATATTTTGCAGGATGTCGGAAAGCTTGATCCCGAACTGCCTGAGAAAGCGTTCGGTCTCCATATCCTCGATTACGTATTTTTTGCGCATCAGGCCGGCCCGGGCTACGACGACGCCGGAGACGGTCGTTCCTTGGACGCCCCGCGACAGCGTGCTCATTACGCCGATCGCGCCGAGCATACCGCCTTCGAAACGCACGTTGACCGGAACGCGCACCGTGCCGTCGAATTTGCGAGGCAGTTTTACCTTTTCGTCCACCCGGGCCTGAACCAGCGTTCGGTCGCCCTTTTTCAGCGTCAGTTCGGCGCGCGCGACCGTGAGGTTCGTTCCCGATCCGTTCGACGCGCGTACGAACAGGTCGATGGCCGTCTGGGAAGTGCCTACGGACTGGACTTGTACGGATTCGATTCCGTCGTAGGAGAGATCTTCGACCCGTACGCACGAAACGATCGGCAGTATCAGCAGCAGGATAATCAGTTTTTTCATGGGCTTGATTGTTTTTACGTCGATGAAACGGGCTTTTCGGCGCTGTAAATCTGCGCTACGCCGCCGAACAGGTTTTTGAAACGCGCGTTGCGGAAGCCCGCGTCGCGGAGAATTTCGGTGAAGCGTTTCCCGTAGGGAAATTCGCCGACCGATTCGGGCAAGTAGGCGTAGGCCGCGCCGTCTTTCGAGATCATTCCGCCGATCCGGGGCAGCACCCGGAGAAAGTAGAATCCGTAACAGGCTCTGAAGATCCGGTTCTGCGGCATACCGAATTCCAGCACGTAAAGCCTTCCGCCGGGCTTCAGGGCCCGGTACAGGCCGGTCATTCCGCCCGGCAAGTCTTCGAAGTTGCGGACGCCGAACGCTACGGTGGCGGCGTCGAACCTTCCTTCGCCGTATCGGGGCGTCTCGGCGTCTCCCTGCGACAGCCGGATGCGGCCGGAGAGTCCTTTCCGTTCCACCTTTTCGCGGCCGATGGCCAGCATCCGTTCGGAGAGGTCGATGCCGGTGATCTGCGCTGCGGGACACGCTTCGGCCAGCATGATGGCCAGGTCGCCCGTGCCGGTCGCCATATCCAGGATTTCGGCGGGCCGGTGCAGGCGCACCATTCGCACCACCCGGCGGCGCCATCCCCGGTCGATGCCGAGCGACAACAAGTGGTTCAGCAGGTCGTACCGGCGGGCGATCCCGTCGAACATCGTTCGCACCTGTTCTTTTTTGCTTTCCGTCTGGTTATAGGGTTTCATCGTTCGGCACTATTCGAAGCGGATCGTTTTCTCCGGCAAAATTAGTGAAATTATCATCGTCGGCAAAGCCAGCAGCGCTACAATGAACAGGAAGGTCGCGGCATTCAGCAGCGCCAGCCACCCCCAGTCGATGAAAATCGGTACGGTGGTCAGGAAATATCCCTCCTGGCTCAGCGAAATCCATCCGGTGCAGTGCTGTAAGAGACACAGGCCGATGCCGACCACGTTGCCCCAAAACATTCCTTTTATAATGACGAACGACGAGCGGATCACGAACATCTTCTGCAGGGCGCGGTTCCCCATGCCGAGCGCTTTCAGCGTGCCGATCATCGACGTGCGTTCGAGCAGGATGATCAGCAGGGCGGCGATCATGTTGAACAGCGCCACGAGCAGCATCACCGTAATGATGACTCCGGCGTTGACGTTGTGCGCGTCGAGCCAGTCGAAGATCATCGGGAAACGCTCCCGGATGTTGATGACGCGCAACGAGTCGTGTTCGTCTCCCGTCAGGTTGTCGAAAACGACTTGGTAGACGTCGTCCGTAAAAGGCTCCAGCCGTCCGAAATCGGACGTGGCGATTTCGAACCCGGTGATCTGCGTCGAATCCCATCCGTTGAGTCGCTGGACGTTGCGTAGGTCGGTCAGCACCATCATGTGGTCTATTTCGCTGAACTGCGTGTCGTAAATGCCCGCGACCCGGAAGAGGTCGCGCCGCGGCGGATCCTGGATGAACAGCATTTCCAGCGGATCCCCGACCGAAACTTCGAGCAGGTCCGCCAGCGAACGGGAGACCGCGATATCCTTGGTGCGGACGCCGCTTTGCACGTCGGGCAGTTCGCCCTCCACGAGGTTTTGTCGGAAAAACGACCAGTCGTACGTGCTGTCCACTCCCTTCAGTACGACGCCCTGCATCGCGCGTTCTCCGCGCGGAATGCCGATCGTGACGGCATAGGGATACATTCCCGAAAAATTCCGCACGCTGCGGATTTGCGACAGGAACGGCTGGTTTTTCGAAATGGGAACCGTTTCGTACGAAACGTTCCCGTCGAGGTTGACGATCTGAACATGGGAGCCGAATCCGCTCAGTTTCGCGGCGATCTCTCGCTTGAATCCGAAAATCACGCTGAGCGATATGATCATTACGGCGATGCCGATCGCGACGCTCAGCGTGGCGATGCGCACCATCACGTTGTTTTTGCGCCCGCCGGTTTGCGTCGCGATTCGCCGCGCCAGGAAATATTCGAGGTTCAGTCTGCCCATATCCGCCGTAAAATAGTTTAAAAGCTACAAAGTAACGTAAAATTTCGTATTTTTGCATATAATCGGGAGGTTGGTTTTTGCGCCTGCGCGCAGAACGGGCGAAAAAACGCTACCGTATTAATAAAATGCCGTTATGGAAAAGACAGCTTTGGTTACCGGCGCTTCCTCGGGAATAGGGACTGCCACCGCCCGCGCACTGGCGCGGCTGGGGTACGACCTCGTAATCACCGGGAGGCGCACCGACCGTTTGCAGAAACTCAACGACGAACTGGAAAGAGAGTACGGCGTGAAAGTGCATGTGCTGGGATTCGACATCCGGGACCGTTTTCAGACCGAAGGCGCGCTGAGCGCGTTGCCCGACCGTTTCCGGGAAGTGGACCTGCTGGTCAACAATGCGGGACTGGCGTCCGGTTTCGAGCACCTCGACGAGGGCGACCCGCACGACTGGGAACGGATGATCGACACGAACGTCAAAGGGTTGCTGTACGTGACCCGCGTCGTGTCGGGGTGGATGATCCGGCGCGGCAAGGGAGGGCATATCGTCAACCTCGGTTCGATCGCCGGAACGCAGGCTTATGAGAACGGAGCCGTTTACTGTGCTTCGAAGCATGCCGTGCACGCGCTTTCACAGGGGATGCGGATGGATTTCCTGAGTCACGGGATCAAAGTGACCGAGATCCGTCCCGGTATGGTCGATACCGAATTTTCGACGGTGCGTTTCCACGGGGATAAGAAACGGGCCGCGGAGGTGTACCGCGGCGTCGAACCGCTGACCGGCGACGACATTGCCGGGATCGTCGCATGGGTCGTTTCGCTGCCGCCGCACGTCAATATCAACGACATCGAGGTAATGCCGTCGCAGCAGGCCAATGCCTATATGACTTTCCGGAAACAGGAATCCGAAACAACGTAATAAAGCGCGAGCAAAAACGTTTTATTCTTAAAAACAGATCATAAGTTGAAACCGCACGTCTTGCAGCGTGCACAAAGAAAAAAGTTGAAAAATGTATTTAGGACCAATCAATGCGGAATGGGTGTTGCTGATCGTTATTGCGATCGTCGGTTTTATCGTGCAGGCGAAGCTCCAATCGGTTTTTAAAAAGTATTCCAAAGTGATGTTTCCCGGCGGTCTGACCGGTAAGGACGTGGCCGAACGGATGCTGCACGACAACGGGATTTACGACGTGAAGGTGGTTTCGACGCCGGGGCACCTGACCGATCACTACAATCCGGCCACGAAGACCGTCAATCTCAGCGAGTCGGTTTATAGCAGCAACAGTGTGGCCGCGGCGGCGGTAGCCGCCCACGAGTGCGGCCATGCCGTGCAGCACGCCCGCGAGTACGCTCCGCTGAAAATGCGTTCGGCGCTGGTGCCGGTGGTTAGTTTTTCGTCGCAGTGGGCGATGTGGGTGATTATTGCCGGAATGTTGCTGCTGAATACCTATCCGGCGCTGTTTTGGATCGGGATCGGTATGATCGCCGTATCGGCCGTTTTCAGTCTCATCACCCTGCCGGTCGAGTACAATGCTTCGGCTCGCGCGATGGAATGGCTGACCGGCAGCTACACGTTGAAGGGCGAACAGGCCGCGCAGGCGAAAGAGGCGTTGGCATGGGCGGCGCGCACCTATTTGGTCGCGGCTCTGTCGGCGGTCGTGACGCTGATCTACTATATCGGGATCGCCCGAAGGCAGTAAGATTTTCGATCGCATGAATCGATAAGGGACGTTTGAACGTCCTAACTT